>NZ_DATCTO010000086.1 GCF_036567905.1 Candidatus Binatus sp. | reverse complement strand
AAAGCGCGGCTCGCGACGAGCCGCGCTTTTCGGTTTCGTCTCAGCCGTCAAAAATCTACGCGCCCCCGCCCATCACCTCGCCCATGCTCTCTTTCTTGGTCACGCCCTTGGCGAGCTCTTCCTTGAGCTTGGCGCCCAGTTCCGCCGGCTCCCACATCGAGCCCTTCTTCGAGACCTTGGCGCCGGTATGCCATCCGCGCATCAGCCACACGTTGCCCATGCCGACGCGGAACACTTCGCCGTGAACGTCTTTGGCGTCGTCGCTCGCCAGCCACGCCACCAGCGGCGCCACATGCGCGGGCGTGAACGCATCCCATTGTCCCGGCTTCTGCGCCATGCCGGCGGCAGTCTGCGGAGTCGCGTCGACGGTAAGTCGCGAGCGCGCTATCGGCGCGATCGCATTTGCGGTGACGCCGTAGCGGCTCATCTCGCGATCCACGATTATCGCCATCGCGGCGACCGCCGCCTTGGCCGATCCGTAGTTGCTCTGTCCCGCGTTGCCCAGGATGCCCGAGTCGGAGCTGGTGTTGATCAGCCGGCCGCTGAGCACGTTGCCGGCCTTGTGCTGCTCGCGCCAGTAGGCGGTCGCGTGGCGGGCGACGTTGAACGAGCCTTTCAGATGGACTGAAATGACCGCGTCCCAGTCTTCTTCGCTCATGTTGAACATCATGCGGTCGCGCAGGATGCCCGCGTTGTTGACGACGATGTTGAGCTTGCCGAAGTTGTCGATCGCGCAATCGAGGATCCGCTTGGCGGCCTTGAAGTCGGTCACGCTTTCGAAGTTGGCGACTGCCTCGCCGCCGGCGGAGCGGATTTCCTTGACCACGTCCTCGGCCGGGGAACGCGACTGCCCGGTCCCGTCGAAGTGGCCGCCGAGGTCGTTGACGACGACCTTGGCTCCCTGCTTGGCCAGCAACAACGCCTCTTCGCGCCCGATGCCGCGGCCGGCGCCGGTAATTACCGCAACTTTGCCTGTTAGTAGTGCCATTTTTCTAATTCCTCTTCTCTTTCTCGCTGAGGTTTGGAGCTTGTTGGGCGATTTCGCCCGGTCCTTCTACGTCGAAGTCTTCTTTGGGTTCGATCAGGGATTCGTCCAGATGCGCGGGCAGCTCGTAGATGAGGTCGATGGTCATCTTCGACTTATCCTGGTCGCTCGGGAACAGCATGATGCTGCCGGGACGCCCGTTGTAGTGGAAATCGCACGACCAGGTTTTGCGCGCCGGCATGATCAGCGACGAGGCGATGTGAAAGTCGTTCTTCTTCAGCTCGTCCTTGTAAAAGGCAACCATCTGCGGCATCTGCGCGTTGACGCTGAACAGAATTTCGCGCATCGCACCTTTGGCTTTGCGGACGTGTTCGATCTTGGCGCCCGGATATATAGGCATCGTCTTGTACAGGTCCGGCGGCAACGCCTTGCTCGGCTCATCGGGCGTGCTCATCGAGGCCTGCACGGCAGGGGGTGCGATGGGGGCGGCTACCGGCGCGGTTTTGCAAGCCGCGAAGCCGAACACGCAGGTGGCGGCTAGCGCCGCCCGCCTGAACAAAATGGGCCGCCTCACCGTCCTAATCAATGGTGGATTCAGATTTCTCAAAGGCGTCAATCGACCCAAAAACAATGACCGCATCGCGGTCAACCTGCGCCGTGTCCTGGCAAGCTTCTGGATAGACGTGAGGGGCCAAGAAGTCAAGGCAAAAAGAAGCTTCGCGCCGCCGCGAGCGGCCAGTTTGCGCTGGTCGCCAGCATGGACAACGGCGTAGAGTAAGCGCCACGCGGACTCGATAATCGAGCATGATGCGAGCGTTGCGCAGCGTGAGAAATCCTCATTTGCAATCGTGGGCAAATCGGTCAATACTTATCCGTCCACGCGGCGACTCTTGACAAATACTTCCTATTGTTGCATTCAAACCTTCCGCGCTATCACAGATGACTTTGACCGGCGGGTGGGAGCCCAATCTGTGAAAATAGGGCTAGCGACCGGTTCAAGGGAGAGACCGTAAAGGCAGTTTGGGGCAGTTACGCAACGGTTCGGGCGGGACCAATATTTCACCGCTCAAATTTATTTCAAACTCGAGAGGATAAGAGATGCAAAGCAACTTCGGTATTTTGTCGATGATTCAGCAGGGCTACTATGCAACGTATCCACTGCTGTTCATTTCGGTCGTCTGCCTGGCGATAATTTTCGAACGCGTATGGGTGCTGTGGGGTGTCGGTCCGAAAACCGCGAAGCTCGCTGACTCGCTCATTCCGCAGTTGCGCCAGGGCAAGTTCAACGAGGCGTTGCAGGCCACGCAGGCGCGCGCCACGGCCGCCGAGCGCATCTATCACACCCTCATCGCCGGTTCGCAGACCATGGACCGGGATCATCTGCTCGAGCTCGACGACGAGCGCCGTTACCAGGAAGGCCTCGAGTTCAAGCGCTACATCTGGGTGCTCGCGACCGCCGGCGCATCGGCGCCGTTCATTGGGCTGTTCGGCACGGTCGTTGGCATCCTCGTGGCGTTCCAATCGATGGCAATCATGGGCACCGGCGGTTTCTCGGTCGTCGCCGCCGGTATTTCGGAAGCCTTGATTTCGACCGCGCTCGGACTCGCCGTCGCGATCATCGCGGTTATCTTCTACAACTATTTCTCGGTCAAGATTGAGAACATCAGCGCCATCCAGCACATCAACGACGACCGTCTGATCGACGCTACACTCCAGGGGAGACAGGCGCGTGGCAATTAGCGGACCACATCAGGGCGGTGGTGGCGGCGTTTTTGCCGACATCAATATCACGCCGCTCACCGATATCTTTCTGGTTCTGCTCATCATCTTCATGGTGACGACCTCGGTCACCATCGAATCTGCCGCCCACGTCGATCTGCCCACCGCGACCAATACCGCGCCGGAGAACAAGGGCGTCATCGTGACGTACACCGCCCAGCACGAGCTGTTCGTGAACTCGAAGGACGTTCCCGAGCGTGAACTGCGCTCGAGCCTGGGCGAGGCGCTGAGCAAAGTGGATCAGAAGATCGTCGTGTTCCAGGGCGATCGCAAAGTGCTGCTCGGTGACATGGTGCGAATCCTGAATATCGCCAAGGCCGCCGGCGCCGAACAAATTGCAATCGCGGCCAAGCGGGTTACCGGTGCGCAACTAGCCAACTCCTCAGGTGGTGGAGGTTGATCGGGCCGGCCCCGGTGGCTGACCTGAGCATCGATACACGCAGAGGTATTTGCCCATGGCAATGAGTAGTAACAAAGGCGGCGGGGTGTTCGCCGATATCAACATCACCCCGTTGACCGATATCTTTCTCGTCCTGCTGATCATCTTCATGGTGACCACCGCGGTGACAATCGAGTCCGCGGCCCACGTCGATTTGCCCAAAGCTGAAGCTGCGCCCGCAGCCAACGAAAAGCCCAAGGGCATCATCGTGACCTACACCGCCGACCATTTGATCTATCTGGGCGACAAGCAGGTCACCGAGCCCGAGTTGGTGCCACAGCTTCATGACGCGCTGGCGAATTCGACCGACAAAATTGTGATTTTCCAGGGCGACCCAAAGGTTATACTCGGTGATATGGTTCGCATTCTGGATATGGCCAAGTCGGCCGGCGCGGAGGCTATCGCTATCGCCGTGTCTTCTCTCCCTCCCGGGGGCGTTTCTGCCGGAGCGCCGGGAGGCGGAGCGTAGGAATTTGATTTTCGCACGGCTCACGCGTCGCCGCGACGATCGCGCGGCTTTAAGTCTAGTCAATGAGGATCTCGGCCTCGGCCGCGCCAAGCGTGGCCCAAGCGGGGAGCACGCTTTTATATGATCGCAGCAATTGTTATTTTGCTTGTCCTCTCGACGTTCGTCGTCGCTTTCATCTTCTACCGCATTATCGGCAAACGAGAACTCGAGGCCGAGGCGCGCCGCGAAGAAGACGAAGCTGACGCGACCCGTCTTCAGAAGATCAAAGATGCGCTCGGTCTGCTGATCGGCCCCTTTCCGCTGTCGGTCGCCCTGCACGTACTCGCCCTGCTCTTCCTGATCATCACGGTGCACGAGCAGCGCGGGCGCGAGTTGATCATGGTGAACCTCGAAGCGGGCGGCGGCGGTGGCGGCGGCAACGAGATGCAGGACCTCGACATGCCCGAAGTGCCGATGCCCGACACCGCGCCGCAGCAGATGGAAGCGCCGACCGCGGTCGACACCTCGCAGGCCGTTGGACTCGCCAGTGACTACGTGCGCGCAGCCGGCGGCGGCGGAATCGGCATCGGCCGTGGCGGCGGCATGGGCTCGGGCTACGGTCACGGCATCGGTTCGGGCTTCGGCGGGTTCATCGGTGAGCTTAGGCGCAAGGGACTGGACGTGGTGCTGGTCATTGACGGGACCGGCTCGATGAAACTGATCATCGACGACGTCAAAGCCAAGATGGAGCAGCTGGTGCAGTCGATTCACCGGCTGGTGCCGATCGCGCGAATCGGAATAATCGTGTTCGGTGGCAAGGGCGAGAAGCGCAATATTCAGCCGCTGACGCTGTCGCCGCAAAAGCTCAGCGAATTCCTAAACGGCATCCAGGCGATGGGTGGCGGCGAATGGGAAGAGGATACGTTTGGCGCGTGCGAGACGGCGGTAAACAAGATGGACTGGAAGCCGTACGCCAAAAAGGTGATCGTGCTGGTCGGCGATTCTCCCCCGCACAAGGAGGACTTCGCTCCGCTGCTCGCGCTGATTCGGCAGTTCAAATCCAACAACGGCACCTTCAACACGGTGGACGTGGCGGCTGAGGAGCACGAGCGTTTCGAGCGCGAGTTCTGGCTCAAGGTGCATCGGGAAGAGCCGCCGAAAATCTCGCCGTTGCCGGAGTTCTACCGGCAGACGCAGGCGGCTTACAAAGTGCTGGCCACCGCGGGTGGCGGCTCGATGAAATCGCTGACCAAGGACACGCACATCAATCAGCAGGTGCTGATCCTGGCCTTCGGCGACCAGTGGCAGTCGCAGGTCGCTGCTTTCGGCCGCGGGCTCGGCAAATAGCAGCCCGTAAATATTTGCGCCCGGTCAAGCGTCCACTATGATGGTGGCCGGGACGCCATGAAAAATCTCAAGATTCTCAGCGCGGCCGCCCTTGCGGCCGCGCTTTCGTTTTCGCCCGGTGCGTCGCGTGCATACGCGATGGACTTGCGACACGCGCGTGCGCAGAAAGACCTCTCGCCTGCCCTCCAGCAGTCGCTCCAGGATAAACTTTCCGATGTCGCCGAGCCTTACTTTGCCGAGCAGGATGAAAAAAAGGCCAAGGGCCAGCTGTACCTCGATTTGCAGCAAAAGTTCGAGTACCTGCCGACCTACGGCCCGCATAATCATCTGGTCGTGAGCTGCAAGCTCGGCGGCGTCGAGTACGACCCAACCAAGAAGGGAACCGCCAAGGGCCTCGCCACCGGCAAGCTCAAGTACCTGGTCTTCACCTACGAGCTTGACGCAGGACAATGGGTCTCCATCGCCAAGCCCAAGTGGGAATCGCAGGACCTCGGCGTCGCGGGCGCCAGGCAGATGAGACAGAACCTCGCTCGCGGCGAGCAGCACAAGGCCGCGATGGAAAAGGCCGCCCAGACCCGCGCCGCCGCCTCCGCCGCCGCAGCAGCCGCACAGAAGGCCGCCAATCGCTCCGGCCAATAAAAGCCCCGTGCCAACGGGTCTTAATACTGGCTACCCGTGCCCACGGGCGCGCGCGACGGCGTTGATCTGCACCCGGCTGTGGAAGCGGCCGTAACTGAAATAGATAACCAGCCCGATCGCCAGCCAGACGAAAAAACGAATCCACGTAACCAGCGGCAGATTCGCCATCAGGTAAAGGCAGAAGACGATGCCTAAAATCGGCACCAGCGGCACCAGCGGCGTGCGGAACGGGCGCTTCAAGTCCGGCTCGGCGTGGCGCAGGATCCACACGCCGAAGCATACCAGCACGAACGCGAACAGCGTCCCGATATTCGTCAGCTCCGCGATTTCCTGGATCGGCAGCAGCGCCGCCGCGATTCCGACTCCGATTCCGGTCAGCGTGGTCGGTATGTACGGCGTGCGATACTTCGGATGAATCCGGGTAAAGGCTGGCGGCAGCAGGCCGTCGCGCGACACGGCGAAAAAAACCCGCGACTGCCCGAGCATCATCACCAGCAGCACCGAGGTCAGCCCCGCAACCGCGCCCAGCGAGATAAATCCCGACAACGCATGCATCCCGCGCAGCACGAACGCCGACGCCAGCGGCGCGTTCACGTCGATCAGGTGCGCCGGCACCATCCCGGTCAACACCCCCGCGACCAGGATATAAAGCACCGTGCAGACCAACAGCGAACCGAGGATGCCGAGCGGCAGGTCGCGCTTCGGATCGATGACTTCCTCCGCGGCCGTCGAGACCGCGTCGAACCCGATGTACGCGAAGAAGATCACCGCCGCGCCTTTCATCACTCCGCTCCATCCCATCGGGGCGAACGGACTCCAGTTCTCCGGCCGCACGAAAAACGCGCCGACGACTATCACGGCGCCGACCACGATCAGTTTCACCGCCACGATGATCGAATTGATCCGCGCGCTTTCCGATATCCCGATGTACAGCACCCAGGTGACCAGCATCACGATCAGCAGCGCGGGCAGGTTGATGATCGCGCCGGGAACCGACCCGGGCGCATTCGTTATCGCGATCGGCAAATGAATCCCGACCCCGTGCAGGATGACGGTAAGGTACCCCGACCATCCCACCGCAACGGCCGCCGCGGCGACCGCGTACTCGAGCACCAGGTCCCATCCGATGATCCAGCCGACCAGCTCGCCCATCGTCGCGTACGAATATGAATACGCGCTGCCCGCCACCGGGATCATCGCTGCGAACTCCGCGTAGCACAGCGCCGCCATCGCGCACGCGAATCCCGACACCACGAACGAGAGCACGATCGCCGGCCCGGCGTATCTTGCCGCGGCGACACCGGTCAGCACGAAAATTCCCGCACCGACGATCGCGCCTATCCCGAGCAGCGTGAGATCAAGCGCTCCCAGAGCCCGTTTGAGGCCGCCCGAGCGCGACTCGGCTTCCGCCATCAAGGCCGCCGCCGGCTTGCGCCGGAAAAGTTGCGCCCGAAGGCCGGTGCCGTTCATTCCCGCTCCTGATCTAACGACTGCCCAGAGATTGCTGCGGCGCGACTTGCAGGCTTTGCGATCGGACCCGCGCCGCTTTCACCACGCCTGGTATCCGCCGTCCACCGAAACTACCGAACCCGTAACGTAGCTTGAAGCCGCGCTGGCGAGGAAGATCACCGCGCCGCGAATCTCGTGCGGAAGCCCCAGCCGCTTCATCGGCGTAAACGCCTCCATCCGTCCCTTGTTCGCGGGCTTCGCGATTCCGCCCTCGGTGGCCTCCGTGGGAATCCATCCCGGCGCGATCGCATTGACCAGAATTCCATAGCCGGCCCATTCCACCGCCAGCTGACGCGTCAAATTAGCCAACGCCGCCTTGGTCGCCGCGTATGCCGACAGCCGGTACACCGAACTCGCCACCGACGCGTAGATCGAAACCATGTTGATGATTCGGCCCGGCTGTCCGGTCTCGATGAGCCGGCGCGCGACGCGCTGTGCAAGCATCATCGGCGCGGTCAGATTCACCGCGATCGCTTCGTCCCATGCTTCACGCTTGAAGTTCTCGGCGCGGCCGGTCGGCGACACGCCCGCGTTGTTCACCAGGATATCCACGTCGCCAAGCGTGGCCGAGGCCTCCGCCATCAGGCGATCGAGGTCGTCCTCGCGCGTCACGTCGGCGCCGATTCCGATCGCTTTGACACCGTGCGTCCTGGCAAGCTCGGCCGCAATTTGTGTGACGCGGTCTTTGCGCCGCGCCACCAGTGCAACGTCGGCGCCTGCAATTGCCAGCGCCTTTGCGCATTCCACTCCCAACCCGGACGACGCGCCGGTTACCAGTCCGCGACGCCCGCGCAGAGAGTACAGCGAATCGAGCGAATCCATCTGGTGATTCCCCATGCGCGCCAACGAACGATTCAGTCGCCGAAGACGTCGCCGGCGGCTTGTGCGGCTGCTGCGACCGCTCGATCGACATCGGCGCGCGAAATCCCATGATGCGTCACGGCGCGGAAAGACGTCGCCTCGCGCGGCGATATCAGCACCCCCCGCTGTAGCATCGCCGCCGCCAAACGCCGCGATGCTTCCGCGTCGCCGTCCACGTCGAATACGACCATGTTGGTCCGATTCTTAACCGCCCGCACGTTCAGTCCCGCGACCAGCGCGAGTCCCTGCGCCAGCGCGCGCGCATTTTGATGATCGTCGGCCAGCCGATCGATCATCGTGGTCAGCGCGACGATTCCCGCCGCCGCGATTATTCCCGCTTGCCGCATTCCTCCCCCCAGCACTTTGCGGGTCCGGCGCGCACCGGTGATAAATTCGCGGCTCCCGCACAGAATCGAGCCCACCGGACATCCAAGCCCCTTTGACAGGCAAAACGATACCGTGTCCGCGCCGCTCGCGATTTCCCTCGGCGTCGTTTCCAGCGCAATCGCCGCGTTGAAGATTCGCGCGCCGTCAAGATGAAGCCGGAGTTTTCGGCGATGCGCCGCGTCGGATACTTCCGCCATGTGCGACAGCTTGATCGGCGCGCCGCCGCATCGGTTGTGAGTGTTCTCGATGACGACCAGCGACGGCTGCGCGAAATGAACGTCGGCCGGCGTCCCAAGCTCGCGCGCGAGCGCGTCGGCGTCGAGCTCGCCGTCGTCGGTGTTGGCAACTGCGGTTAGCACGATCCCTCCCAGAGCCGACGCGCCGCCCGCCTCGTAAAGATTCGTGTGCGACTGCGAGCCGACTATCGCCTTGGTGCCGCGCGCGCAATGCGTCAGCATCGCGGCCAGATTGCCCATCGTGCCGCTCGGCACGAGCATTGCCGCCTCTTTCCCCATCATCGCCGCCGCCATCGCTTCGAGCCGGTTCACGCTCGGGTCTTCGCCGTAAACGTCGTCACCCAGCTCGGCGCGCGCGATCGCCTCGCGCATCTCGGGCGTCGGCAACGTAACCGTGTCGCTGCGCAGATCGATCAAGTCGCGATGCCCGTCGCGCGTGCCCTACTGCCCCGGCGGATAGAGCGTGGTGAAGTTGCCGCTGGTCGTATCGACGACCTCCACGGCGTTTTCCGTGGTGTCGGAGAAGTACAGCTGTTTGCCGTCGCTGGTGAGCGCGCAGCCCGAACCGATATGGCCGTTGACCAGCGTCAGTTTGGTTACAGTGTTGGCGGTGAGATCGATCTTGCGAATCGCATGATTGTCCGCGTCCATCACGTAGAGCATCGTTCCGTCGGTGCACAGCGCGCCGGGATTGTTGAACTGCGCTTCCAGCGCGGGACCGTCTTTGTCCCCTTGCTCGCCGGTGCCCGCAAGCGTGCTGGTCTGCAGCGTCGAGATGTCGATCTTGCGGATCACCTCATTGCCGGTATCCGCGACGTAGATGGCCTTCTTGTCCACCGCGATTCCACGCGGTCCGGTGAACTGTGACTTGTCTGGAGCGCCCTCGGTCTTGCCCGCCGTCCCCGGCTGGCCTCCGATCGTCTTGACCTTCATGTCGGCCAGCGTGATGCGCCGGATCGTGTTGTTGCCGCTGTCGGCTACGTATAGCGAGGTGCCGTCGGTCGTGATCTGCGTGGGCAGGTTGAAATGCGCCGCCGAGCCGGTGCCGTCCTCGGTGCCCGCGATATTCGCCGTCCCCGCAATCGTGGTGACCGTCGCGCTGCCGATATTGATCTTGCGGATGTCGGAATTGGCGGTGTCGCAAAGATAGAGATCCTGCCCGGAGATCGTCATCCCGTCCGGGCTGTTGAAGCGCGCCGAATCGCCGGTGCCGTCGTTGCTGCCTTGCTGGAAAAGTTTGCCGGCGACGATTCGGAGCGATTTCGACGCCGCGTCGATCGCCTCGATAGTATTGTTGCGGCTGTTGGAAACGTAAACCGCGCGGCCGTCGGTCGCCAGCCCGGCCGGGAAATCCAGCCTCGGTCCGGTCTGTGACTGGAGCCCTTGCAGCTCTTGTGCGATGGCGGATGCGCCCGCGACCAGCATCGCCGCCGATACCGAAACCAGAATCACCTTGAACTTTGCGGAGAGTGTCATTTGCGCGACCTCGCTGATTTTGTTGGCGTCATTCGCGTCGATTCGGGAATCTTGCTCCAACTTATGGAAAGATTGCCTTCACCACTTCGTCGATCGCGCGTTTGCTGTCCGCTTCGTCGGTCAGCGACCACGTGACCGCGACGGTCGCGGCGCGCCGTGGCGCAATTCCCTGCTGGATCAGCTCCCCGGCGTAGATCAACAGGCGCGTCGAAACGCCCTCCTCCAATCCCGACGCCTTCAGATGACGCACCTTCTCGCCCAGCACCGCGAGCTGCTGCGCGATATCCTGTTCGACCCCCGCCTCGTGCGCGATAATCTCGACTTCCTTGTCCGCCGGCGGATACGTGAACTCGATCGTCACGAAGCGCTGGCGCGTCGAATGCTTCAGGTTTTTCTGGATGCTCTGGTAGCCCGGATTGTACGAAATCACCAGCAGAAATCCGTTGTGCGCCACGATCGTCTCGCCGCGCTTTTCGATCGGCAGAATCCGCCGGTGATCCGACAGCGGATGAATCAGCACCGTCGTGTCCTTGCGCGCTTCCACCACTTCATCCAGGTAACAAATCGCGCCGCGCCGCACCGCCTGCGTCAGCGGACCGTCAACCCACACCGTCTCGTCGGCCTGGATCAGGAAGCGGCCCACCAGGTCGCTGCCGGTCAGATCCTCGTGACACGCAACTGTTATCAGCTCATTGGGCCCGTCGGCCAGCGAGGACAGTTGATGCGCCATGTGCTCGACGAAGCGCGTCTTGCCGCACCCGGTCGGTCCTTTGAGCAGCACGGGCAGGCGGGCTCTGTACGCGGCGGTGAAGATTTCCACTTCGTCGTCGATCGGCAGGTAAAACGGCGCCGCAGCCGGATCGAGATGGCGTACCTCGGGTCCTTCGGCCTGCAGCCTGGTGTCGAACTTCTTTAACTCAATCCCCATCGCTTCCTTCTGGGCGGACGATTTGACTCGTCAAGGCGCGATTCTAAGAGACTTTCGCGCAACCATTCAAGGCAAACCTGCGGCCCGAAATCCCCCACCAAGTGCCCGACCCTTCACCCAATGCCGGATTTCTTCTCTCCTCACTCATACTTCTAACACGGCCCTTCGACTTCTCTCAGGGTAAACTCCGCCCGCATCCCGCGGCGGTGCCGATTTGTTTTAATCTTGGGTGCAGGGGTCACCCCTGCCTCAGGCGCGACGCTGCTGATAGCTCGCCGTGCCGTCGCGATTATCCTTGACCTCGTAGCCGCGCCGCTCGATTTCCTTGCGCAGTTCATCGGCGAGTTGAAAGTCTTTCGCCTTGCGCGCCGCCGTTCGGTTGTCGATCAATTGTTGCACGTCCGCTGCGATCGAGCCCGCGTGCGCCGACTCGCGATGCTTTTCCAGGTCGAGTCCCAGCACCGTGTCGAGCGCCCGCAGGGTCGGCCACGCCCGGAAATCCTTGCGCCGGTATGATTCCGCGATCAGTTCCAGGGCCACCGCGATCGCTTGCGGCGTGTTCAGGTCGTTGTTGATCGCGCCATGGAAGCGCTCGTAGTATTCCGCCGCCCATCCCGCCGCCTCAACCCCGTCCGCCGCCGCGTCTTCCGGCACGCTGCGCGCGAACTCCCGAAAATAATCGAGATTGCTCTGCGCCGCACGGATCGCATCGTCGTTGAATGCAATTTCGGAACGGTACTTCGCGCCGTAACAGAAAATCCTAAACGCCTGCGGATCGATCCCCGCCGGCCCAAGATCGCTCAGCAGCGGGAACTTGCCCGCGCTCTTGCTGATCTTGGCTCCCTCTCTGCCGACCAGGAACGCGTTGTGCACGAAGTACCGCGCGAACGGCTTGTGCGTCGCGCTTTCGGATTGCGCGATCTCGTTCTCGTGATGCACCGGGATGTGATCGATGCCGCCGGTGTGGATGTCGATCGTCTCGCCCAGGTATTTCATCGCCATCGCCGAGCACTCGATATGCCAGCCCGGATAGCCGCGCCCCCACGGACTCTCCCATTGCATCAGATGGCCCGGCTGGTCGAGCACCCACAGCGCGAAATCGTGCGGGCTATGCTTGTCGGCCGAATGCTCCAGGCGCTGCGTGGCGCTCTGCTCGTCGAGGCTCTGGCGCGCGAGCCGCCCGGCCCGGTGGTTCCCCCGATACTTCTCGAGGTCGAAGTACACGCCGCTTCTCGTGACGTAGGCGAATCCGGCGTCGATAATTCTCGCGCTCAGCGCGATCATATCGCCGATATGATCGGTCGCGCGCGACCACACCTGCGGCGGCTCGAGATTGAGCGCGGCGCAATCGCGCCGAAACTGCTCGAAGTAATAGTTCGCGACTTCCAGTGGCGATTTCCCTTGCGCCCGTGCGGTTTTCTCGACTTTGTCCTCGCCGTCGTCCACGTCCCCCGTCATGTGGCCGACGTCGGTCACGTTCATCACGTGGCGCACCCGGTAGCCGTTGAACTCCAGCGCCCTGCGCAGACTGTCCACGAACACGTACGCGCGCAGATTCCCAAGATGCTGCGGCAGATAGACCGTCGGCCCGCATGAATACAGCGTCACCTCGGGCGGCCTGAGCGCCTGAAATTCCTCGACCGCGCGGGTCAGCGAATTGAAAATGTAAAATGGTTTCACGAATGCAAGCGTACAGCTTACCGTGCGCTCGCGATCTCGAACAAGCCGCGCCCCGCTAACGCTCCGCGACCGCCTGCCCCTTCAACTTGCCGCGCGCATCGCGCGCGTATCGCGACGCCGCGATCCGCTGGTACTGCCGATCCGCCAGCCACGCGTACGGCGGGAGGTACCACAGGTACGCGAGGTAGCCCCGCAGCCCGCGCTGGCGCCGCAGGATTTCGTTGATCGCCCGCGCGCCGCGGTACACCCGTCCGCTCTCGTCCACCGCGTGCAATTCCTCGAGCAGATTTTCCAGCGTCAACCCGGGAAACTGCGCGCGCACTTCTTCGCGATGAAGATCGAGCGGCTCGATCGCCCCCGAGTTGTCGAATTGCATGATTCCGTCCAGACTGGCGCGGCACATCTCGCACGAACCGTCGTACAAAATCGCCAGTTTGCCCGCCGCCGCCTTGCCGCTTCCAGTTGCTCGCTCGTCCGCGCTCATCGCGATCGCCTCGCCCCTTGGGGGTCAGCGCCTCGACAACCTCGGATTCGCATTCATCCGGCGCAGCCTCGCGTTCTCGTTGATGATTCGCCATTCGTAGCCGTCGAGCAGCGACACCCATCCCGCTTCGACCGTATTCGACGACTTGGCCAGCGTCGTCCACAGCAGTTGGCCGTCGGAAAATTTCTTCACCGACACCACGTCGGCCTCGGTCGAGTCGCCGGTCGCATGCTGGTAGGTTTCGATCACGCGCACCGGCTCGAGGTATGGAAAATATTTCAGCAGCGCCTTGCGCAGCGCCACGTCGAGCGCGTGCACTACGCCGACGCCCGACGCCGCTTCGGTTTCCTCGACGTTGCCAATTCGGATTACGACCGTCGCATCGACCGTCATCCTGCCTTCGTTGACGTCGTCGATCACGCGCCGCCGCACGATCTCGAACGGCGCCACGTAGTCGCTCGAGGCGCGCAGCTTGGCCAGTTCGAGCGACGCCTGCGGCAGTTCCGCTTCGTAAAAGTCTGCCTGACGTTCAGTACTCATCGGGCTTACCCGCAATATCCCGTGATGCTTCCACTTTGATTATCAATAGCGACACCGCGGCTTTCAAGGCGCGATGAACTTGCCATAATGGTTGACACGTGACCCGCGTGCGCTCACGATGCGCGCGCGACAAAATCGCAATGATCGCCAGAACCGGTAATTCATGACCACACTTGCCCGAGTTAGGGTGCCGCGTCCCGCGCCACTTGTTACCCGCCTCGCCCGCTTGGTTGCGGGAGAGGCCGCGCCACCGGCGCGGGTGAGGGTGCTGATTTTTCGGGAGAGGCGGCCGCCCGCCTGGCGGTCCGTAGGTGAGGGTGCACAAAAGGCGTCAGCATTCAGGTTGTTGATAATCGTCGCGGCTGCCGGCGCAATCTTCCTCGCCCGGCCCGATCCCGCCCGCGCCGCCCAGGTCAGGCTTCCGCTCACCATCGACTACATCGCACTGCGCGAAGCGCTCAAGCGCAATCTTTTTACCGCGCCCGGCGGACGCGCTCAGCTTTGGAACGGCATCGACGATTGCCAGTTTCTTTACGCTGAAAATCCCGAGTTCTCACGCGCCACCGCCGGCGGCCCGGCCACCGTAAAGCTCGAAACCGCCAACAGCCTCGGCTTGGGCGTCTCGATGGGTTCTCAATGCCTGAACGCTGTCCAATGGAGCGGCATCGTCGAGGCGCTCGGCGTCCCGTACATCGCCCCCGGTCTCCAGCTTAAATTTCATTTCACCGATTTGAATCTCTACGACTCCGCTCATCAGAAAACCGAGCTCGTCAGTCGGGGCTTCGACCTGATCAAGAGCTATCTCATTCCGCAGCTCGACGGCTTTTCTTACGATCTCAAACCCGCCGTTGCGCAGCTCGGCGCGATGGTCGCCGATTCGGTCACGCCCGAGGCCGCCGACCGCGTCCGCGCCGCAATCGCATCGCTCTCCGCCGAGCCCGACATCGTCGCACTCGACGACGGCATCCGCGTCACGCTGGTGATGACCGTCCCCGATGTCCCCACTCCCGCCGCGATTCCCGGCGCAGCCGCCTCGCCCACGCCTGCCGAGCTCAAAGCCTTTCAGAACACGCTCGATCAATGGGACGCGTTTCTGGTTTTCTCGATCAAGCAGCTCGGCGACGCGGTCGGCGACCAGCAGTTCCGTGACCAGTTGCTGCAAATCCTGCTCGACAGCCGCTACCGCCTCGTCCAGGCCCTGAATAATTCGCCCGCGGCCGCTGGGCCCGATCCGGTGCGCATTCTTTTCCTCGACGAATGGCGCCAGCTCCACGATGCGGTGCGCGCCGCCGCCCGGCGCGGGATGCTCGGGGCGCGCGCGCTCGAATTCATGTCGTTCATCTCCGCCGGCGACGCGTTGTTTGCGCTCGATCAGGCTGCGCCCGCGCTTGGGATGCGCATTTCCGCCGCCGACCTTCGCCGCCTTGCACACATCATGGCGCCCGGCGCGACCGGCGATCCGCTTCAATTCAACTACCGCGAAGACCCCGACTTGAAGAAACTGTTCGCCGTCCCCGAGCCGCCCGCCAGCCGCCACCCAATCGAAGAAGAGGACGTGCCGCCTTCCGCCCCCGGCGCATTGCCGAGCTCAGGTGGCGCGAGCACTCCTGCGCCGGATGGGGCGCCGCCGGGCAGCTCTGCTCCTCCCGCGTCGCCCGGACCCGGCGCCAGCCGTCGCGCGTCGCGCCAAATCGCCCGCCTTGCTCCTCTCCTCCTGCGAATGCTCTCCCTCCTGTCGCCGCGAGAGGCTGCCGCCGCCCAGCAGGACAAGGACGACGAGCCCGCGATACTCCCCCAACTCCGGCAAGTCGCCGGTCGCCTCTACCGCCGCGTCGTGACCGAAGACAACGCCCAGACCTATCGCCGCGACATGGGCCTGCTGCTCGATCTCAGCGCCGAGCGCCAACTCGGCGAAAGCGCCATTGACGCCGGCGGCTCCCCCATCTATGCGACGCTCGTGCGCAGTACGGCGTGGCAGGAAAGCTGCTGGCGACAGTTCGTGATCGCCGGGGCGGGCATCCGATGGCTTGAATCTGCCACCGGCGACATCGGCCTGATGCAGGTGAATAAGCACGTCTGGCGCGGGTTTTACGCTATCGATCGCCTTAAGTGGGACGTTCTCTACAATGCCGGCGCGGGCTGCGAGATTCTCGCGCGGATGATGCGCTATGCGTCCGCTCGGCTGAAGTTCGACCCCGTCCCGGTCGCCGGCCATCTCGCCCGATCGGCCTACGCGGCCTACAACGGCGGTCCGGGCGCGTGCAATCGATGGCGTCGGCGGGAGCCGCCTGCGCTCAAGCAAATCGATTCCAGCTTCTGGGACAAGTACCGCGCGGTCCAGGATGGAACCCCGATCGACATCCTCAGTTGCGCCCGCACCTGGGGCCACCACTCCGCCAACTAAGATGCGCAGTGCGCGCCTTCTCCTTGCGCCGGCATCGGCGCGGTTTCAATTGACGCGACGCGCCACGCATCATCATAATCGCACCGACTGACACTGTGCCCGATGCGGCGGCGTGAGGCGGCGCGATGAGATGTCCCCAGTGCGGTAACGACACCCAGCAAGGCGCCGCCTTTTGCTCGCGATGCGGTGCGCGGATGTACGCGCCCAAGCCCGCCGCCGTGCGCGAGTATGCGCTCGCCCAATTCCGTCCCTCGCTATGGTACTACGCCAACGGCTTCCTCACCGGTGGAGTGCTGATCGCGATCGGCGCCATCTTGCTGTACCTGCTGCACCTCAAGCGCGAACCGATTCAGGCCGGCTTCGCGGTAACAGGCGTCGGCGCGCTGACCTTCATCGTCACCATGATTCGCTCCAGGACCATCAGCTGGAGTCTCACTTCCGATCGCTTGATCGAAAAGCGCGGGCTGCTCGCGTCACGCCGTCGCGAGATGGAACTGGCCGACATCCGCTCGGTCGAGGTCAGCAAGCGCGTCGTTCAACGGATGATTGGGCTTGGCGACGTCACGATCGCGTCCGCCGCCAGCGCCGACTACGCGATCCGTCTCAACGACATCGGCGCTCCCGATGAAACCGCTGAGACGATTCGCAAGGCGCGCCTGAAACGGATGGCGTAAACCACGGCACGCACCTGTGACTGACGAGCATCGACTATCGCGATGAGCAAGCGGCCCGACCTGCGCTACGAACGGCGCCTGTGGAAACTCGGCATCGACGCCGTCGCCGGTGTTGACGAAGCCGGCGTCGGTCCGATGGCCGGTCCCGTCGTCGCAGCCGCCGTGGTCTTCTCCCCCGAGACATTCATCAGCGGCGTGCACGATTCCAAACAGTTGACCCACGATCAGCGCGAGCAACTGTTCACCCCCATCCGCGACCGCGCCATCGCGGTCGGCGTCGGCATCGCCGAGGTCAACGAAATCGATCGCCTCAATATCTATTGGGCCACCATGTCCGCGAGCCGCCGCGCGCTGTCCGCGTTGAATCTGGCGCCCGGCCACGTGCTGGTCGATGGCCGCCTGATTGCGGGTCTCGAACTTCCGCAGACCCGAATCGTAGGCGGCGATCGCAAAAGTTTCTGCATCGCCGCCGCCTCCATCGTCGCCAAAGTCACCCGCGATCGCATGATGGTGGAACTCGACGCGATCTACCCCGGCTACGGCTTCGCGCAACACAAGGGCTATTGCACCAGCGAGCATATGCAGTCGCTCGCCAGGCTCGGCCCCTCGCCGATTCATCGCCGTTCGTTCTGGCCCGTCGCCGCCGCCGCCCAGCGCCCGCTGTTCTAACTCTCGCCGGACCGCGCGGCTAGCGGCGGCGAGTCCTTGCTGCTTGGGCTTCGCGCGCGCGCATCGCCTCGGCCGGAGTCATGATCAGCCGCGGCTCCTGCTCGGCCTTCTCCTGCTCGGCCGCCGCGACCGTGCCGAGCTGGGTGCGGATGAAGCCCTGAAAGAAAGGCACCTTCGTCACGTCGATTCCGTCGCGCAGCCGCGCCGCCGCCGCCGCGGCCCATCCCGCCTGCGCGCGGCGTCCGACCCGCGCCATGTAGTACGCGATATCCTCGAGCCGCCGCCGGACTGCGCGCCCGTTGTCTCCCGTCAGCAGTTCGGCGGTCGCGCGATCGATCACGGCATTCACGCGTTCCTGCTTGTGGAGCGGATTCAGGACGATCACGCTTTCGCCGGCGCGGGCAATCTCCTCGACATAGGGTTTGAGGATCGCGTCGGGGATCCGCCATTCGAGCAATTCCGGTTCCTTGAGCAGCTCGACTGACGGCTCGCCGGCAGCCTCGGCGCCGAGCTCGGCGGCAAGCTCGGCATATACGGGATGAAGCAGCTCGGTTGGCGGCGCCGACGCGATCAACTCGGAGCGCAGCATGAGAAAGTTTCCGACCTGACCGCGCCGCGATTCGGGCGTATTGCGCCAGGCCTCGCACGCGATAAAGTCCGCGACGCGCCAGTCGGCGTCAACCAGCTTGACCTGCGCGCGGCGCTCGAGTTCCTCGCGTTCGGATTTCAGTTCGCGCCGCGACAGCGCCGTGTTCTGCGCGCCGACCAGACCCTCGCGCTCGGAGATCAGCGCCCACAGCCGGATCACGCCGCCCTGCACGCGCGGCTTGACGATCCAGACGATGCGCGCGCCCTCGCTGTCGATCGGCGAGAGCATCGCGGTTTTTTCACTTCTTTCAGCGGCGTTGTCGTGGACGGTGCTGGCCACTCGAGGAGCAGTGGCCGCGGGGGCGTCGATGCCATGCTGCTTCAGCTTGTACAGCGCGCGGCGGACTTCGCGCCGGATTTCGCCGGTCGCGCGGGCTTCCATCTCGATGAGCATCGCGCTCGCGCCGGCGTCTGCGATCCTGCCAAGCGCGCGCGCGATTGCGCCGTCCGCGATTCCGGCGTTGCCCCTTAGCGCGCGCAGTTTCGCCAGCGCGGCGGCGGGCGCGAGCGCGGGGTCGAAGCCCGCCTCGATCAGTTTCGCATCGTCCGGATTGGTTTCGCGTGAATTACTCAAATGAATGCCGTGCGAAGTCGTGGGAGCCTATCCGCGCGCTTCCCGACCTGTCAAGTTTCCCCCGGCCGTGGCGACGGCAGCGCAGTATTAAGACCCGTTGGCAGGGGCCGCGCCCGCCAACGGCGGGCGGCCTTAATACTGGGTGCAGGGCTCTTCCATCGCGTAGTCGCGAAAAGATGCGCTGCGCAGATTTTCGCGTCTTCTTAATACCG
>NZ_DATCTO010000085.1 GCF_036567905.1 Candidatus Binatus sp. | reverse complement strand
GCGCGCCGCTTCTATCTTGCCAATCGCGGGCATACCTCGTAGCGTTTTACCGGAACCGTCGGTCCTGCTCCGCGATGCCGCTGCGAACGAAAATCGAATGCCCCAGTTGCGAGGCCGACGTGGTCGTCAAGCGCGGCGGCGTATGCCCCAACTGCGGGGCGAGCATCACCGGCCATGTCGTCCGGGTCCGCGCGCGCGAGAAGCGCATCGAGCAGGTGGTAGCCGTGGTTGCCACCGTCCTCGTCGTCGGCCTGGTCGTCGTCACCAGCGGCGCGACGCTGCTCGAGGGAATAGCCGTGTACGCGATCGTCGGCGCCGTCATCTACTACCTCGCGCGGCGCACCTTCGTCTGACGGATCGTGTCTGAACGTTTGTTTATTCCACGCCGTCCAAACCTGAACATGCGTTAACCTGTTCTCTCCGTTGACGTTTTTCGTTTTTTTAATTCCGAATTAGTGCAACCCAAGTTTGCCAAAGGCGTACCTATAGTTGTGAGGACCATGTGCATTGCAGGGAGTTTTTCGAAACGGCTCGATGGCATCCTTAATGCTCTCTCAGTCAGGTAGAGGTAACCGACAATGAAATCCAAGCGAAATCTGATGACGGTGCTGGTTGGTCTCGCGATGCTTGCGACGCCGATTACGGCGGCTGCCAAGGACCGCTACGCTCACAACTATTCGCACGCGGCGCGTGTATCACGCTCTTTCAATGCGCCGGCGCGCTCCTATGCTCCGGCGCGCAATTTCGCCCCGGCTGCCGTGGCTCGGCGTGAGTTCCGCAACAACGCGGTCGCGGCTCGTGGTGGCTGGCGCGGAGGTCACAACGGATGGAACCGCGGCGAGGGCGATGCCGACGATTACCAGACCTACGGCAACCCCGGCTACTACCCGGCTCCCGCTTATATCGCTCCTGGTTATGGCGCTGGTTATGGGGCTGGTTATGGGGGCGGACAGAACTGCGCCAGAGCGCAGAGGATCACGAACACCTATAATCGCGACCGGAACACCGGGCATCCCGCGGCCGCCTATGATTTGCTCCGCCAGAATCAGTGGGCATTCCGTAGCGGCTGTGCAGGCGGATCGCCTTACGCCGGCGGACTACTTGGTGGACTGGGTGGATACGGTGGAGTGCCTGCGTACAACAACTACGGCGGATACAACGGCGGATACAATGGCGGTTACGGCCAGCCTTACGGCTCAGGCTCGATGCTCGCGCCGCTGCTTCAGCAATTCGTCCGATAACTGTGCATCTGATCCGTTCCTGACGACCACCGCGCCCCGTCTCCTCCCGGCCGGGCGCGGCCTTTTTAAGGCACCGCGTTCCGCGCCACCGCTTACCCGCTTCTCCCGCTTTGTTGCGGGAGAGGCCGCGCCTCTGGCGCGGGTGAGGGTGCAGGTGCTTTTCTCCTGCTTTAGACCGCCGCCAGCCGCTCGATTGCGCGCAGTATCTTTGCGCGGCGCTCTTCCGGCGTCTTCGCGAAGGACGCAAATTGCAACGCCGTAGTCGTGATTCCCGCGCGCGCGTAATCCTCCAGCCGGCGCCGGCATTTCTCTGCCGTGCCGAACACGAAAATTTTCTCGACCATCTCGTCGGGAATCGTCTCGAGCGCTTTGTTGCGATCGCCGGCGTTCCACGCATCGATCGCAATCGTTGCTTCCTTGTCGTAGCCGATCTCGCGAAAGAACTTGTTGTACTGCGGCACCGTCACGTAGGCCGTCAGCGACCGCCGGAACAGATTTCGCACGACCTTTTCGTCCTCATCCACCGCGACGATTATTCTGCACACCACGTCCAGCCCGGCGGGGTCTTTGCCGGCCGCGCGCATCGCTTCGCGGGTATTGTCCAGCATCGGCGCGACCGTCTCGGGTGTGATGAAATTGACGATCACGCCGTCGCCCAGCTCGCCCGCCAGGCGCAGCATCCTGGCGCCCTGCGCACCGATATAGATTTTCGGCGGATGCGTAATCGGCGCATCGAGCCGGAAACCGTTTATCTTGACCATCGTGCCCGCCATGGTGAGCTTCTCGCCGCGAAAAATTGCGCGCAACGCTTCCACCGTCTCGCGCATCATCGTAACCGGCTTGCGAAACGGCACGCCCATCCACTGCTCGACGATATTCGGCGTCGAGATTCCCAGCCCCAGGATAAAACGGCCGCCCGCAAGCTCGTTGAGGGTGACCGCCGACATCGCAATCAGCGGCGCCGGCCGCGTGAACACCGGAATGATCGCGCATCCCAGGCGCATCTTGTCGCTGAGCATCGCCGCCGCGGCAAGCGGTGTAAACGCGTCGCTCGAGAACGATTCATACGACCACGCGTCGGTGTAGCCGCATCGATCTGCGGTGCGCACCAGCTCGGCGAAGTGGGCGCTCCTAAACGGTTCGAACGGGATGGTGATTCCCAGCCGCATCTTTCTGGACTCCTTGGTCCGGCGAGACTATCGCAGCCGCCGGCATTTCTTTTATCCGCGCTTTACACTCTTATTCTTGTTCGCCAGCCGTCAGGTTCAGCACCTCCGCCAGATGCATCGGGCGCCGCGACGGGCAGAAATGGCGAATCTGCGAGCGGCACGAGAACCCGTCGGCAACGATGATCGCCTCTGGCGGCGCCTTTTCGATCGCTGGAATCAAAACTCTCGCGCCGATCGCTTTCGATACCTCGAAATGCTCGCGGTCGTAGCCGAACGCTCCCGCCATCCCGCAACATCCCGCGTCGAGCACCTCGAGTTGCGCGCCGGCCGCGCGTGACAGCAGCGTGACCTCGTCGCCGATTCCCGCGATTGCCTTCTGATGACAATGCCCCTGCACGATTGTGCGCCTGCGCAGCTCGGGAGGCGCGAAATTATCCCCCTCGCGGACCAGCAGCTCGTCGAGCAGCAATGCATTCGACGCGAGCGCGTTGGCCCGCGCGTCGTCGGGGAACAACGACGGCAACTCGTCGCGAAAAGTCAGGATGCAACTCGGCTCCAGTCCGACGATCGGAATACCCACCGCGACGAACGGGTCGAGCGCCGCCATCACGTCGCTCAGGCGCGCCTTCGCCTGCTCCAGCATCCCCTGATCGTAGAGCGGGCGGCCGCAGCATAGCTGATGTCGCGGAATGATCACGCGAAATCCGGCCCGCTCCAGGACTTCGACCGCGGCGATTGCGACGTGCGGCTCGAAAAAGTTGTTGAAGGTGTCGGGAAAGAGCACGACTTCGCGCCCGCCTGGTCTGGGAGCCGCCCTGCGCTCGAACCATGAGCGGAAGGTCCGCCGCGCAAAACGCGGCAATTCACGATCCGGATGAATCGCGAGCGCCTTTTTCACGACGCTGCCCGCAATCGGCGCGTGCGCCAGGGCGTTGGCGATCGACGGCGCGTATGACACGAGCCGCGCGACTTCGTGCAGTTTGCCAAAGAACGCCGACGAAAGCGGACGCCGATGACTTCGATAGTAGTTGAAGAAAAATTCCGCGCGGTACGCCGCCATATCCACCGACGACGGACACTCGCTCCTGCATCCCTTGCACGACAGACACAAATCCAGCGCGTCGCGCAGCGCCGGATCGGCGAAACCCCCGGGCAACAGGTCGGTGGTCAAAGCCTCGAACAGGATCCGCGCGCGTCCGCGGGTCGAATGGATTTCCTCGCGCGTCGCCATGTACGACGGGCACATCG
Source organism: Candidatus Binatus sp. (assembly GCF_036567905.1). Taxonomy (NCBI): domain Bacteria; phylum Candidatus Binatota; class Binatia (SeqCode); order Binatales (SeqCode); family Binataceae (SeqCode); genus Binatus (SeqCode); species Binatus sp. (SeqCode). Next base: position 37,242 of record NZ_DATCTO010000085.1, on the reverse strand, counting down.
TACCCGCCTCGGTCTTTCGGCATTTTCCGATTCCGACGCATCTGAGCGCCGCACCCGCCAGTCCGTCTTCGGCCCTGAAGTTGAAGTGCGTGGCGATTTCGCGCGGCCGATAGTTCGCGCCCAGCTTCAGGTGCGAGTCGAGCGGATGCGGATCGACAATCACGCCCGGATTCATCATCGAATCGGGATCGAAGATTCGCTTGAAATCGCGAAACGCGTCGATCAGCTCGGGCCGGAACATCATCGGCAGCAACTCGGAGCGCGCCAACCCGTCGCCGTGCTCGCCCGAGAGCGAACCTCCCAGATTCACAACGAGTTCGCCGAGCTCGATCATCGCCGCGCGGAACGTCGCGATGCCGGGCGCGCTGGCCAAATCGAAATTGACGCGCGCGTGAACGCATCCTTCGCCGAAATGTCCGTAGTAGGTCGCCACTCTGAGGCTGTGGCTGGTGAGGATGCGATCGAAGCCGCGCAGAAACGCGCCGAGCCTGGCGGGAGGCACCGCGGAGTCTTCGGCGCCCGGCCAACTGCGCGGGCGGCCCGGGATGAACGCGCTCGAGCCGAGCCCCGACTCGCGAATCTGCCAGACCGCGGCCTGCTCCCGCGCGTCGGCAAGGTAAGCGGCGCCGATGCATTCGCGCAGCCCGCGCGCCTGGGCGATCACGCGTTGCGCGCGCTCGCGCGCTTCGTCTTGCGACGCGCCGCCCAGCTCGACGAGCAGAAAAGCGCGGCCGGCGGGCAGAAATCGCACGCCCGGCATCGCCTTGATGCGCGCGAACTCGGGAAGATTCTCATCGAAGCCTTCCAGCGCTTCGGGGCGATGCTCGAGCAGCCATGGCGTTTGATCCGCCGCAATGAATATGTCGTCGAATCCGAGCACGACCAGCCCAAGCTGGTTCGGGCGCGGCACGGCTCGAATGGTCGCGCGGATGATCGCGGCGAGCGTACCCTCCGAGCCAACGATTGCGCGGGCAAGGTTGAAGCCCCGCTCCGGCATCAGCTCGTCGAGGTTGTAGCCCGAGACGCGGCGCGGAAGCTTGGGGAAATGAGCGCGCACGGAATCGGCGGATTGATCGCGAAGCTCGCGGACGGCCGAGTAAAGCTCGCCTTCGCGGCCGCCGCGCGCGATTACCGCGCCAAGCTCCGCGTCGGCAATCGGACCGGTCAACGAAAGCTGCGTTCCGTCGTAAAGGATGACTTCCAGCGCCTCGACGTTATCGACGGTCTTGCCGTAGGCCGCCGAATGCGCGCCGCATGAGTTATTGCCAATCATGCCGCCGACGGTGCATCGATCTTTCGTCGATGGATCGGGGGCGAAGAACAGGCCGTGCGGCGCCAGCGCGGCGTTGAGATGGCTCTGGATCGCGCCGGGTTCGACCCGTGCGACGCGCGCGCCGGGGTCGATCGCGATGACTCGATTCATGTACTTCGAGAAATCGAGCACCAGCGCGGCGTTGCACGCCTGGCCGGCGAGGCTGGTTCCGCCGCCGCGCGCGAGAATCGGCATCGAGTTTTCGCGTGCGATCGAAAGCGCCGCGATCACGTCGCCTTCGTGTCGCGGAATCACCACGCCCACCGGCACCTGGCGATAGTTCGATGCGTCGGTCGCGTAGGCGGCGCGAGTGCCGGCGTCGAAGCGGACTTCGCCTTCGACCTGGCGGGCGAGTTCGAGTTTTACCGAATCGAGCGAAACCATCGTCGTGTCCCGATTGTAGTCGAGGATCGGACGCGCGGAACAGCGCGCCGGTGATTTCGCGTTACGCCGGGAGATCCTTCAGGCCGGGCGTCGGTGCGCCGACCAGCGCCACCATCTTGCCCTCGGGCGCGCGATTTTCATGCATCGCCTGGTGGCATTCCGGGATCTCGTCGAATCGGTAGATCCTGGCGACGCATGGATCGATCTTGCCGTCGAGCACGAGCTGATTGAAGGCGTAGGCCTGCTCGTCGTTGGCGAAGTGCGAGCCCTGCAGGCGCTTCTGCCGCATCCACAAGTAGCGCAGGTCCACCACCGCGTTGTAGCCGGTGGTGCCGGCGCAGATCACGACCATTCCGCCCGTGTCGCAGACGAACACGGAAGTTGAAATGGTGTCTTCGCCGGGATGCTCGAATACGATGCGCGGATTTTTCCGCTCGCCGACGATGTCCCAGATCGCTTTGCCAAACCCGCGGCATTGCGCGGCCCACTTGTTGTACGCCGCGGTTTCCTTCCAATGCGGCATCATGCCCCAATGCAGATGTTTTTTCCGATTGATGCAGCCCTTGGCGCCGAGCCTGACGCAGTAATCGATTTTGCGATCGTCGCCGACGATGCCGACTGGAATTCCGCCTTCGGCCTTGACGATCTGAATCGCCATGCATCCCAGGCCGCCCGACGCGCCCCAAATCAGGACAACGTCGCCGCGGCGCACGACGTGCGGCGGCCATCCCATCAGCATCCGGAACGCGGTTGCGCCCACCAGGGTCGGCCCCGCTGCTTCTTCCCAGGTGAGATGCCTGGCCTTGGGCATGCACTGATGCGCCTGCACGCGCGCGAACTGCGCGAAGCTTCCCCAGTTGGTTTCGTAACCCCAAATCTTGAACGACGGGTCGTACATCGGATCGTCGCCGCCCCGCACCGCGGGCGAGTTGCGGTCCCAAACGCCGCAATGAATCACGACGCGGTCGCCGACCTTGACGTTGTGCACGTCGCGGCCGACGGCATAGACGATCCCCGACGCGTCGCTGCCGCCGATATGAAAATCCGAATGGTCGTAGTTGGCTTTCTTGCGCGCGGCGATCACGTCGAGCGGCGAGCCGAGCGCCGCCCACACGTTGTTGAAATTCACACCCGCCGCCATCACGTAAATCAGCACTTCGTCGGCGCGGATTTCCGGCACGGCGATCTTCTCGATCTTGAATGCGTGCTTGGGGTCGCCGAATCTCTCCGCGCGGATTACCTGCGCGTACATTTGTTTTGGCACGTGCCCGATTGGGGGCACCTGGCCGATCTCGTAGATTTCCTTACGGCTCATTTCAATCTTTTACTACAGGGGCGATACTCCGCGGCGGGCGGCGGCTCCGGCTGGCTTGCCAAGTCCTGGTTCGAGGTTTCGGTCAAAACGCGCGCCGGAATTAGCTACCCGTTTGCCTCAGATAAGACAATACTTATCCTTCACGGGTTAGGGAACGGAGCGATCGCCGCGGCGGGGGTTGGTTGACGCACAACCGTGAATTCCATAAAAAACTGACTCGGCTTCAGGACTTTTCGCGATTCAACGATCACAGGAAGAAGGCAGCTTTACCGACTCACATGGCAGTGCGCAGAATCGAGCGTGGCCACTACTTCGAGGACTTCGAGGTCGGCCATCTTTTCAAGCATCATTGGGGACGCACGATCACCGAGGGCGACAACAGCTTCTTCTCCAGCGTCACCATGAACTTCAACCCGAGCTACTTCAATCGCGAGTATGCGCAGAGCCTCGGCTACAAGAACGTGGTCGTCAATCACATGCTGGTGATGAACGTGGTGTTCGGGCTTTCGGTCGAGGATCTGAGCGAACGCGCGATCGCCCATCTCGGCTACGAGAAAATGAAGTGGCAGGAGACGGTTTATCCCGGCGACACGATTACCTCCGAGTCGCTGGTGCTCTCCAAGCGCGACACTTCGCGGCCCGATCGCGGCGTGGTCAAGTTCCGCACCACCGGCTACAACCAGCGCGGCGAAAAGGTGCTCGAGTACGAGCGGCCGGTGCTGATTCGCAAGCGCAACCCGGCTTAGGAGCAAAGCGCAAGATGCCTCTGGTCACGCCTGAGCATGAAATTATCCGGCGCTCGGTCCGCGAGTTCGTCGAGGCCGAGATCAAGCCGATCGCCAACGACCTCGATCGCCAGAACAAGGAAATCCCCGAACACATCCTCAAGCAGATGGCCGAGCTCGGCTACTTCGGCGTGATCTTTCCCGCCGAAGAAGGCGGCATGGGCCTTGATTACATCTCGATGGCGATCGTCACCGAGGAGTTGTCGCGCGGATGGCTCAGCGTCGGCTCGGTGATGACGCGCAACATCATCACCGGCACACTGATCAGCGCCCACGGCACGCCCGAGCAGAAAAAGAAATTCCTGCCGCCGATCGCGCGCGGCGAGCTTATGACCGCGGCCGCATTCACCGAGCCTGACTCGGGCAGCGACACGGCGTCTTTCAAAACGCGCGCGGTCAAACAGGGCGACGGTTATCTGATCACGGGCGCGAAGATGTGGTGCACGTTTGCCAATCGCGCGCACATGCTGACCGTGATGACGCGCACCGACCCGGACATGTCGAAGCGGCACAAGGGACTGTCGCTGATCCTGTTCGAGAAGCAGCCGGGCGACGACTTCATGCCGCCGACTTTGACCGGCTCGCCGATTCCCACCATCGGCTACCATGGGATGCGCAGTTACGCGCTGCAGTTCGACGACGCCTACGCGCCGGCGGCGAACCTGATTGGCGGCCGGGAAGGGCAGGGCTTCTACCAATTGATGGCGAGTTACGAGGCGGCGCGAATCCAGACCGCGGCGCGCGGCGTGGGCGTGGCGCAGGCGGCGTTCGAATGCGCGGTCAAGTATGCGAAAGACCGCAAGCAGTTCGGCCAGCCGATCGGCGACTTCCAGGTGATCAGGCACAAGCTGGCGCACATGGCGGTCGAGATCGAGGCCGCGCGGCAGCTTTGCTACTTCGCCGCCGCCGAAAAAGACACCGGCAAGCGATGCGACTACGAGGCCGGACTGGCCAAGGCGTTTGCTGCCGAGATGGCCGAGCGGGTCACGCGCGAGGCGATGCAGGTGCATGGCGGCTACGGATACTCGATGGAGTTCGAGGTGCAGCGCTTCTGGCGCGACGCGCGGGTGCTGTCGATCTTCGAGGGCACCAGCGAGATCCAGTACGAGGTCATCGGCCGGCGTATCATGGAGCAGAACTGACGCAATGAGCATCACCAACGACGGCAGCTACTTCGAGGATTTCACGGTCGGCGACACGCTGGTCCATCAGCGCGGCCGCACGATCACTGAGGCTGATAATCACATCTTCACTTCGCTGGTGATGAACACGGCCGAGCTGCACTTCAACCAGGATTTGATCGACAAGAATCCGGGCGCCTACGTCGGCGGCAAGCTGCTGGTGTACGGCGGCGTGGTGCTGGCGTTCACGGTCGGCCTGGCGTCGGAAGACACCAGCGAGAACGCGATCGCCGAAGTCGAGATGGACAACGGCAAGCATACCAACCCGGTCTTTCATGGCGACACGATTTACGCCGAATCGACCGTGCTGGAGAAGCGCGATGCGGAGCGGCCCGACGCGGGACTGGTGAAGTTCAAACTGATTGGCAAGAAACCCGACGGCACCGTGGTCGTCGAAATCGAGCGCACCGTATTGATCAAGCGCAAGCTGCACTACCTTCACCCCTGAGCGGCCGAGGTGAAATTCTCCGGGAGAGAATCAATCGATGTACGTATTGGATAAAGGCGCACGTTTCGTAATTCCACGCACCGAGCTGACCTATCCGGGTCACAACATGAAGCTGCATGTCACCGCCGCCGACGCGGTGAAAGCGCCGGTCGATCACGTGATGGCGGACTTCGAAGACGCGTGCCCGTATGAGTTCAAGGGCGACAAGAGCCACAAAGTGATGGTCGAGGCGCTCAACCGGCTGGACTTCGGCAAGAAGGTCGTCACGGTGCGGCCCAACAATATCCATTCGAAGTTCTTCAAGGGCGACATGGAGGCCGTCGTGCTCGGCGCGCCCAATCGCTTCCACGGCATCATGCTGCCGAAGACGCGCGGGCCCGAGGAAATTCGCGAAGTGTCGAAGCTGCTCGACGATCTCGAAAAGCGCGGCGGATGGAACTACCGGCTTCAGATCGAGTCGCTGATCGAGACGCCGCACGCGCTGATCAAGGCGTACGAGATCGCGACCGCATCGGATCGGATGTGCGGGCTGGTGTTCGGCATCGCGGACTACGCCGCAAATCTGGGCATCCGCGAGATCGTCGAGAATCAGAATCAGAACTTTCACTACTCGAAGCAGGCGGTGGTGGTCGCGGCCAAGGCCGCCGGGCTGCACGCGATCGACAACGTCTATCTGCGGCTGTGGCGCAACACGGATTCACCCGAGCGGGTCGAGCAACTACAGACGGCGCTGCGCGAGAAGAACGTCGGCGCCGCGAACCTCGGGATGGACGGCACCTGGGTGATACATCCGCAGCAGGCGGAGATCGCCAACGCGTGCTACACGCCCAGCCGCGAGCAGGTCGAGGAGGCGCGCCGCGTGATCAAGCTCTACCACGAGAAGGGGGGCGGCTCGATGGCCGATCCCAAATCGGGCGAGATGATTGACGAGGCGACGATCAAAATCGGGCTGATGGACCTGGCCAAGGGGGCGCAGGCCGGGATGGTGTCGGACACGGAGCTTCGCGAGTGGTCGGCGAAGAGCCGCGAGATCACCGGCTACGACATCCTCGAGCTGATGCGCCGGGTCGCGTAGAGCGGCGCAGCGGCGAAGAATCCCCGGATTTTCGTCTTCTCTGTCGCCTATTTCCTGCGCAATTCCGCAGGGTCGATTTGGCTGGGAAGCGCAATTTATACCATTACTTGTGGTCTAGTGGCGGATACACCCCAAGGGCTAGCTTTGTTCCGTCAAAATTACGCGTGGGCACGGGTAGCCAATGTTAAGAAAAAGGCGCCGACGCGAGCGTGTGGTTTCCTGGTGGTTGACCATAGCGTACGCATAGCAGGCCGAATCCGCCGCGGGCAGGCTGAATAGTTCATCCCTGGAGCCGAGTTGAATTCAATCCGTACAGGCAACGAAGAACCGGTACCGGCTTCGCTGGCGCGAAGCTGTCCGAGATCCTTCCTCAGCTCGCGTTGCTCGCATCGTCAGGATGACGGAGAAGGCGGTGCGGGACTCGGTCGCAAAAAATCAAATTACGGCGCTGCCCGCGCGAGCACCGTTGTTGCTACGCGGGCTGGAAAATGTAACAAAGGATGGTTCGGGCGGGGTCGTAGTTCAGCCCGGTTAGAACGCCGGCCTGTCACGTCGGAAGTCGTGGGTTCAAATCCCATCGGCCCCGCCAAAATTAACGTCTATTTCACTTTTGCACTGGTGCACGAACTTGAAGCTAACCGAACAAACCCGCAGCATCTCGCGCGAGAATGGGCTGCGCGACCGCAACTGGGTGGTGATCGATGCAAGCGAGCGAGCGCTCGGACGGGTGGCGTCGCGCGCGGCAAGCCTGCTGACCGGCAAGACCCGGCCCGATTACACTCCCAACCAGGATACCGGCGATTTCGTCGTTATCATCAACGCCGCCAAGGTTCGCCTGACGGGATCGAAATCGCTGAGCAAGCTGTATCATCGCCATACGGAATGGCCGGGTGGAATCCGCACGACGTCGGCGGGCAAGATGCTCGAAGCCAAGCCCGAGCGGCTGCTGGAGATTGCGGTGAAGGGGATGCTGCCGAAGAATCGACTCGGCCATCAGATTTTCAATAAGCTCAAGGTTTATCGCGGCGCGGAGCATCCGCACGCTGCGCAGAAGCCCAAAAGCGTAAGCGTATAATCCGGACCGTGAGCGTCTAATCAAGACCGTCAGCGTATAACAAGGCACGATCGTCACATGGCAGAAAAGAAAAACATCATCTGGACTACGGGGCGGCGCAAGACCGCGGTGGCGCGCGTCAGGATGCTGCCCGGCAGCGGCACGATCACGATTAACGAGCGCACGCTCGAGGACTACTTTCCGCGCCCGACGTCGCGAATGCGGATTCTGGAGCCGTTCGAGGCGACCGAGACCGTGGGGCAGTACGATGTGCTGGTGAACGTCGAGGGCGGCGGAATCGCGGCGCAGGCCGACGCGGTCCGTCACGGGATTTCGCGCGCGCTGGTCAGTGCGACCGAGACGCTGCGGCCGACGCTGCGCAAAGGCGGGATGCTGACGCGCGATCCGCGCGAGGTTGAGCGCAAGAAGTACGGGCGTCACAAGGCGCGCAAGCGGCCGCAATACTCCAAGCGTTAGGGACTGTCGAACCGAATCCGCGCGTGGGCGCCAGGGTTTCAATTTGAGATGACCGGGGCGTGAGCGATACTCGCGCCCGATTCATTTGTGCTGCTGTTACAAGTACTTATACGGGGCGGTTGACATACCATTGCACGGACAAATACAAAAAGAGCGCTAGCGGTAAAGGAGCGCCATTAGATGGGTCGAAACCGAAGTCATTATAGCGCCGTGTTTGGTGCCGAGCTTTTGCTCATAAGCGTGCTGGTGCTTGTGGTATATGGGCCGGCGCTGGCGCAGACGGCAGCGGGATCTTTCTCTTCGGTGAGCGGTGAAGTCCAGATTCAGCGCACCGGCGCGACAATCGGAGCAGCGTCGGGAGTCGGGGTCGATGTGGGCGATCGAATCGTGACCGGCGCCAGCGGGCACGCGGTTATCGTGCTCAACGATCAGAGCCGGCTCGAGCTGGGACCCGCCAGCAGCATCACGCTCGATGAGTTCACGATTACCGGCGGAGCCACTTCGACGCGGGTGGGTTTAGTTTCGGGAGTGCTGCGATCGCTGGTAAACGCCGCGTCGGGCGGCGCACCGGCAAACTACCAGGTGCATACTCCCAACGCGGTCGCGGCAGTGCGAGGCACCAGGTTCGATACCGCGTACACCGAGAACGTAATCCGGCCCGGCTACCAGGGATGCGAACGCTATACTGACGTCTCCGTCTATCGAGGGACCGTCAACCTGGCGTCCCTGAGGGCTCCCAACGCGGGCCAGGATGTCGGCGCGGGCTACGAGGCGACCGTGCCGTGCAACCAACCTCCGACGACTGCCGGACCGCTGGCGATGACCGGGGCGGTGTCGCTCGACAGCGCGAACGCGGGCGGCACTGGCGGCGGTGGCGTCGGCTTCACGGGGACCTCGCCGGGATCCAGCGGTGCACCGGCACCGGCATGTCCGCCGGTGGTATGTCCGGCATGCACGACGCCCGTGATACATGGCGGCGGCGGCCTGGGAGCTCGATAGAGGAGGAGGTGAGAGGTTGTGAAGAATCGAATTTCCCGCGTTAGCATGACCGCAGCACTCGCGTTCGCAGTGGTGTTGAGCGCGCTCCTGATCGCGCCGGCAGCGCATGCGCAATGGTTTGACGACACGTATCCGGGATTCTACTCGCTGCAGACGCCCGGACTCCTCCAAGTGACCACCTTTGGCGGCGGCTACGTCAGCGACAAATATGCCGTCCTTCAGGAGGGAACGCAGGTCGAGCAAAGCATTACGCCGTACATCGGAGTCTTCGGCCGCGCGACCGGCTACCAACTGTGGATCGGCGGCGGCTTCGAGAGTCCGCTTGCGCCGGACAGCGGCAGTTTTCCGCGCCTCAACTTCGGACGGTTTCAGGGCGGTCTCGATTTCACGCTGTTCCCGGGGACCCATCTTTACGTCTCGGGCGGCCACGACGTGGCGGATAGCGATGCCGCCGTGGTCGAGGGAGATTTCTCCAGCTGGATATGCCTGCACAGTCAGCATCCGCTCAACGCATCTTTCAGCTCGATGCATGATTTCCAGAATGGCGTGACCAGCACCGAATTCGATCTGCAGGCGATCCTGCTCTCGACCGAAAAGTACATGGTGCTGGGCGGCGTCGGCGGCGCGATGTACAACGGCGGTTTCCTGGCCGCCTCGCAGGGTCAGGGTGGACCGGATCTCGGCTTTTACTACCGGCCGTGGCAGCTTGGCGTGAGCGCGCAGGCCGGCTATGGCAACGCTCATCAGTACGGCCAGATCAGCATGTACAAGCAGCTCAGCTGGTTGGAGTAGGCGGCGACCTTTCGCGCGTATGCGCAAAGCGCGCGTGGTGGACGTTCGCGGCGTCGGCGAGCGCGGTTAGCAGCGCCCGCGCCGTCGAGTTAAGCTCGAATCGGTAACGATGGCGAGCGCAAAACGGTCACACACGGCTCTCAGATTCTCGTGGCGCACCTTCCTGTTCGGGATCGTGCTGCTGGGTTTGATGTTCGCCGCCCACGACCGCTTCCACGGCGCATTCGAGCGGATGGATCTGATCGCGTACGACCTTCGAATCAATACCATCGCTGCGCATCCGTCCTCGGGCCTGGTCGCGATCGCCGCGATCGATGACCGGAGTATCGCGCAGCTTGGGCAATGGCCGTGGCCGCGGCTGGTGCTTGCGCGGCTGGTCGATGCGCTCAAGGACTACAAGGTCAACGTCATAGGCTTCGATGCGATCTTCAGCGAACCTGACAAGAGCGATGTAACGCGCGGGGAAATAGGCGAAAAGCTCGCGGGACTTGGCCTCAAGCACGATGCGATCGGCGAGGTTCTGGGTCCCGGCAACGACCAGGCATTTTCCGCCGCGCTGAAATCGCAGGGCCTGACCGTGCTTGGTTACGCGTTCGAGGGCCACCATTCCCAGGCTCATTCCGGAAGCGTCAAAGCGGTCGGGTTCCTCGACCAGATTCGACCGCCCGGACCGCTCGGTTACGGAATCGTACGACAGGCTCCAGGCAAGCCTCACGATTTGATTCAGGCGCGGGCGTATCTGCCTGCGTACGTGCTGCTCGACGAGGCCGCGCACTCGACCGGATACTTCGACGTTGACGCGGACGCCGACGGTGAAATCCGCACCGAGATGACGGTAATCCGTTTCGACGGCCGCTACTGTGCGCCGCTGTTTATCGCCGTCGCCGACGCGTATGCGGGCGGCGCGCCAATGGTATTGGGACTCGATCCCAACGGCGTGTCGGGGGTGTCGGTCGCCGGCCAGCGGATACCGGTCGATGACAACGGCCGGATGCTGGTGAATTTCCGGCGTGGCGCCAATCCATTCCCGCACTACTCGGTCTCGGACATCATCAATCGCAGGATTGCGCCGGACAAACTGGCGGGAAAGATTGTGCTGATCGGCGCGACCGCTCACGGGCTGGGCGATCGCGGCGTAACTCCCGTCAACGGCGACATGGCGCGCGTCGAGATCCACGCCAACGCGATCGACAACCTGATTCAGGGCGACTTCATTCGCCGCCCGATCGAGGCTCAGGAAATCGCGCTGGTCGCCACGATCCTGATGGGTGTGCTGATGTCGCTTGGCGTCGCGTGGCTGTCGGCGCTGTCGTCTGCCGCGTTGGGCGTGATCCTGCTGGTCGGCTACTTCGCTTACGCTCAGACGCGGCTGCTTCACGACGGCCTGGTGATCGGGGTCGTTTTTCCCCTGCTCACCGCGATTCTCATGTACATGTTCCTGGCCGGCTATCGGTACATCACCGAAGGACGCGAAAAGCGCCACTTGCGCGTCGCCTTCGAGCATTACCTGCATCCCGACGTGATCGCGACGGTGCTAGACCAGCGCGACGGGCTTAAGCTCGGCGGTGAGCGTCGCCACATGAGCATCCTGTTCGCCGATATTGTGAATTACACCGGGCTCTCCGAGCGCACCGACCCGGTGGCATTGGTGGCGCTGTTGAATGATTACATGACCAAGATGACCGACCACATCATGGAGAGCGGCGGCGTCGTGGACAAGATTCGCGGCGATGGCATCATGGCGTTTTGGGGCGCGCCGCTGGAGGTGGCCAATCACGCGCGCGCGGCGATCGATGTCGGGCTGGCGATGCTCGCGGAGCTGCAAGCGATGCGCGAGCATGACCCGCGCTTCGCCGAAATTGACATCGGCGTGGGAATCGCGACCGGTGACGCGATCGTCGGCAACTTCGGTGGCGAAAACCGCTTCGACTACTCCGTCATCGGCGACACGGTCAACCTGGCATCGCGGCTGGAGGGTCTGACGCGCCAATTCAAGGTGCATCTGCTGGTCAGCCGCGTGACCTACAGCGAAGCCGGAGCCGGTTACATCGCCCGCGAGCTCGGGCTGGTGAAGGTCAAGGGCAAACAGGTGTTTGTGCCGATCGTTCACGTCGCCGGGCGCGACAACGACAGCGTTGATCCCTCGTTCTATCGCCGCTTCGCCGACGCGCTGACCATGATTCGCGCGGGCGACGTATTGTCGGCGCGCCAGGAGCTTAAGCGCTTGGGCGAGGCGCACCCCGACGACACTCCGGTGCGGCTGTACCTGGACAAACTCGCCGCCGCCGACCCCGAGCATCCGCCGGCCGAAATGACTTTCGAGTTCGATACCAAGTAACTGGCTCGGTGTGCGCAATCATGCTAGGTGAGTGGCTCCGACCGCAATTCGCAAAGGAGCATTGAGATTCGCCAAGTGGCTACGCACGACAAGGTCAAGGTGGCCGTGGTCGGCGCCTCGGGATACTCGGGTATCGAGGCGGTCCGCATCCTCGCCAGCCATCCGTTCGTCGAGCTGAGCGTGCTCACCTCCGAGCATTACGCCGGGCGCGAGGTCGCCGACGTTTACCGCCACATGGCCGGCATCGACTTGCCGCCGTTCGAGGAATTGCGTCCCGACCTGGTCCAGGACCGCGCCGAGGTCGTGCTCTCATGCCTGCCCGAGACGGTTGGCACCGTGCATACCGCTGAACTAATCAAGGCCGGCCTCAAGGTAGTGGACCTGTCGGCGGATTTCCGGTTCAAGGATGCGGCACAGTTCCGCGCCACTTACGGCATCGAACATCCCGCGCCGCAACTGCTCGCGGAGGCGGTTTACGGGCTAAGCGAATTCCATCGGCATGAGCTTCGCGAGGCGCGCCTGGTGGCGACGCCCGGATGCTTTCCGACCGGCGCGCTGCTCGCGCTGTTGCCGCTCATCCGACGCGACTTGATCGAGCCGTCGTCGATAATCATCGACGCGAAGTCGGGCACGACCGGCGCGCGCCGGGCTGCGTCGATCGAGCAGCTGTTCGCCGAAGTCAACGAGAATTTCCGCGCCTACAAGGTCGGCAACCATCGCCACGTCCCCGAGATGGAGCAGGAAATCTCCGCCGCGCTCGGCCGCGACATCGCGCTGTTGTTCGTGCCGCATCTGCTGCCGATCACCCGCGGCCTGCTCAGCTCGATCTTTATGCGCCCGCGCGCGGGCACGACCGAGAGCGACGTCCACGCCGCCTTCGAGGCGAGCTTTGCCAAGTCGCGGTTCGTGCGCATCCTCAAACCGGGAGAACTGCCCGAGCTGCGCAACGTGCGCGCCACCAATTTCTGCGAGTTGGCGTTCATCCTCGATCGGCGCAGTGAAACCCTGCTCGTGATAACCGCGATCGACAACCTCGGCAAAGGCGCCTCGGGTCAGGCGATCCAGAACATGAACCTGATGCTCGGCTACGATGAGGCTGCCGGCCTGCTCGGCGCCGCCCCAGTGCCGTAGAGCGCGCACGCCGTCCGCATCTTTTCTTCCTTACTCAGGCGCAGCGGCTGGGCTTTCGCCACTGACTATATGAATTCCTCCGTTCAGCCACTGAAACTTGCCTTGCTCGGCGCCGTCCCATATTTTGAAAATCGCGCTCGCTGATTATGTGTTATCATCGCCCTTTGCCACGACCGCGAACTTAACTACGGTCTTCGGCGCACCTTATGTGGATTGTTCGCCTCGCGCTTCGCCGGCCGCTCTCCGTCGCCGTGATGGCGCTGCTGATGCTCGTCCTGGGCGTCCTCTCCTTCAACCTCATGAACGTGGACATCTTCCCGTCGATCGATCTGCCAGTCGTCATGGTGGTGTGGAGCTACCCGGGTCTGTCCGCTTTCGACGTCGAGCGCCGCATGGTTCTCATCTCCGAGCGCGCCTACTCGACCACCGTCAACGGCATCGAGCACATCGAATCCGACTCGATCAACGGCATCGGCATGCTCAAAGTCTATTTCTATCCCGGCAGCGATGTCGGCGGCGCGATCGCGCAGATCAACGCTGTCTCCGAGACCATCCTGAGCGCCATGCCGCGCGGTATCCAGCCCCCGAATATCATTTCGTACAACGCCAGCAACGTTCCGGTTGCGCAGCTCAACATCTACAGTGATGTTCTCTCGACCAGCAAGCTGTTCGACTACGGCCTCAACTTCATCCGCATCCAGCTCTTTACGATTCCCGGCTTTTCCTCGCCCGCTCCGCTGGGCGGCGTCAGCCGCGCGGTGATGGTGAACCTCGACCCCAACGCGCTCTACGCCAACGGGCTCTCCGCCTACGACGTCGGCAACGCGCTCGCCACGACCAACGTCGTCATCCCGTCGGGCACCGCCAAGATGGGCAACTACGAATACAACGTCGACTTGAACATGTCGGTGCCGAAGGTCTCCGACTTCGACCAGCTGCCGATCAAGTACCGCAATGGCGCGCCCGTCTTCCTCGGTGACGTTGCTCCCGTCACCGACTCGCATCAGCCCGAAACCAACGTCGTGCGCTTCAACGGACAGCCGGCCACCTACCTGCTCGTCGTCAAGCACGCCGACGCCTCGACGCTGACGGTCGTCGATGCGGTCAAAGCCAAGCTGCCTGACATCCGCGCCACCGCGCCCAAGGGTTTGAACGTGATGCTCACGTTCGACCAGTCGCAATTCGTTCGCGCTGCGCTGCGCGACGTCGTGCAGGAGGCGGTCACCGCCGCGCTGCTGGTCGCGATCATGGTGCTGCTGTTCCTCGGCTCGCCGCGCAGCATGATCATCGTCATCACTTCGATTCCGCTGTCGATTCTGACCGCCATCATCGGTCTCAAGCTTACCGGGCAGACGATCAACACGATGACGCTGGGCGGAATCGCGCTGGCGGTCGGGATGCTGGTGGATGACGCGACCGTCGAAGTCGAAAACATCCATCGCAACCACGCGATGCACAAGCCGCTGCTGGTCGCGATTCTCGACGGCGCTTCGCAGATTGCCGGGCCGACCTTTGTCGGCACGCTCGCCATCTGCATCGTCTTCTTTCCGGTCGTGCTACTGACCGGAGTCGCGAAATTCCTGTTCACCCCGCTCGCGCTGGCGGTGGTTTTCGCGATGCTCACGTCGTATCTGCTCTCGCGCACCCTGGTCCCCACCATGGCGCGTCTGCTGCTCCCCGAAGAGCACGAGGATAACCTCGGCGAAGGCCGCTGGGCCCGCGTGGTCCGCGCTTTCGACGCCCGCTTCGAGCGCCTCAAGCACTCGTATCGCTTCGCACTCGCCAAGTTCATCGCGCGCCGGAATTTCTCGCTGGCCTGCGTCGCCATCCTGATTCTGTCTTCGTTGGCAATGCTGTTCGTGGTCGGCGAGGATTTCTTCCCCCGCATCGACGCCGGCATGATGAGCTTGCACGTGCGTTTGCCGACCGGAACCCGCGTCGAACACACCGAGTTCGTGGTGGACAATATCGAGCGCACGATTCGTACCGTCATCCCTGCCGATGAGCTGCAAGGCATCAGCGACAACATCGGACTGCCGATCTCGTACAATTTGGCGTTTTATCATACCGACTCGATCGGTCCGCAGGATGCCGACGTGCTGATTCAGTTGAAGCCCGATCATCAGCCCACCGCCATCTACCAGGGTAAGATTCGCGACCTGCTCAAGCGCCAATATCCAAACGTCACCTCTTACTTTCAGGCCGCCGACATCGTCAGCCAGGTGCTCAATTTCGGCCTGCCCGCGGCCATCGACGCGCAGATTAACGGCAACAACCTCGAAACCGACTACGACATCGCGCTGCGGCTGCAAGATCGGATGAGGCTGATTCCCGGCATCAGCGATCTCAGGATCGCCGAGCCGCAGGACTATCCGACCTTCGGCGTGAACGTCGATCGCGCCAAGGCGCTCGAACTCGGCATCACGCAGCAACAGGTCGCCTCGAGCATGCTCTCCATGCTCTCCGGCGCGATGTTGTTGCAGCCCAACTTCTGGCTCGATCCGAAATCGGGCGTCAACTACAGCGTCGTGTCGCAGGCGCCACAGCATCTGATCGACTCCGTAGCCACGCTGTCGAACATACCGCTGAGCACTCCCCCTTCGGCCACCGGGACGCAGGGCCAGCCCCAGTTGCTTGGCAACCTCGGCACGATCACCCACGGATGGGATCCCGCGGTTGTCGCGCATTATACGGTGCAGCGCGTGATCGACGTCGATGCGGCCGTCGAGGGCCGCGACCTCGGCAGCGTCACCTCCGCCGTGCAGCACGAGATCGACAACCTCGGCCCGTTGCCCGCCGGCACGCACGTCGTCATCCGCGGCCAGAGCCAGGCGATGCACGACTCGTTCCTCACCCTCGGCGAGGGACTGATCCTGGCCATCGTCCTCGTGTACCTGCTGATGGTCGCGAACTTTCAATCGTGGCTCGAGCCTTTCATCATCATGATGGCGGTGCCGGGCGCGCTCGCCGGCGTGCTCTGGATGCTTGCGATAACGGGTACGACCATCAACGTCGAATCGCTGATGGGCGCGATCATGGCGGTCGGTGTCGGCGTCGCCAACGGCAACCTGCTGATCACTTTCGCCAACGAGCTGCGCGAGGAAGGCTACAGTCCGCTCGCCGCGGCCATCGAGGCCGGCCGCATTCGCTTCCGCCCGATCATCATGACCGCGCTCGCGATGATTCTCGGGATGCTGCCGATGGCGCTTTCGCTCGGCTCGGGCTCCGAGCAGAATGCCCCGCTCGGGCGCGCCGTAATCGGCGGACTGTTCGCGGCGACGATGATGACCTTGTTCGTTGTGCCGGCCGTGTATTCGATCTTCAGCCGCAGCCTGGTCGGCAAACATCAACGCGACGCCGAGATCGAAGCAATCAACCTGCCCGGCGCATAGGATATGTCTGAGATGGAAGACGATCCGAAAAATTTCAGCGTGCCCGCCCCCGGGAAGGCTTTCTTTGCCGGATGGGTCGCCGCCATTGTGATAGTTCTGGTCGCGACCGCCGGCCTGGTGCTCGCCCGCGAGCTATGGATCGGCCGCCAGACGTCGGCACTCGAGCGGGAAAACGAAGCCGGTCCGCACGTGCTGGTCGCCGACGTGTCGCTCGCTCCGCCCACGCGCGATCTGAAGCTGCCCGCCACCATTCGCGGTTTCGACGAGACCGAAATATACGCAAAAGTTCCCGGCTACCTGAAGGAAATCAAGGTCGATAAGGGCGACCGCGTGCGCAAGGGCCAACTGATCGCCGTGCTTACGTCGCCCGAGCTCGATCAGCAGGTCGCCAACGCCCGCGCCAACTACAACCTCGCCGTCGTCACCGACAAGCGCAATCAGGCCCTGCTGCGCGCAGGCGTCATCGCGCCGCAGGCGGCCGATGAATCCCACGCCGCGAGGCTCCAGGCTAAAGCCACCCTCGAACAGGATATCGCCAACCAGGCCTACGAGACGATCACGGCGCCCTTCGACGGCGTCGTCACCGCGCGCTACATCGATCCCGGCCATCTCGTGCCCGCGAGCACGACTCCCGGCACACCCGGCGCGGGAGCGATCGTCGCTGTCTCCCGGTACGCTCCCCTGCGCGTGTTCACGTACGTGCCCCAGAACATCGCGCCGTTCATCAAGAACGGCGACGCCGCGACGATTACGGCCGCCGGCTACTCCGGGCAAAAATTCACCGGCTCCATCACGCGCCATCCCGAAGCGCTGTCCCCCGACACGCGCACGATGCTGGTCGAGGTCGATCTCGCCAACGAAAACCAGGCGCTCTATCCCGGCATGTACGCGACCGCCGAGTTCACGGTCAAAATGGGCGCCGGATCCCCGGTGGTCCCCGACGACGCACTCGTGTTCCGCGACGGCAAGGTCTATGTGCCCGTAGTCCGCAATAACCAGTTGCACCTCGCCGAGGTGCGGCTGGGCTACGACAACGGGCAGATGGTCGAGGTCATCAGCGGTATCAACCAGACCGACAAAGTAGCAGTCAACCTGGGCCAAGCAGCCCGCGACGGCGAAAACGTACAACCCGTAGCCAACTCCAAATAGTTTTCTCCCCATGACTCAACGGCTCACCCTTCGCGTCCATCTGCCAGCAGCGCTCGCGCGCCAGCTCGGCGCGCGGCGAAAACAGACCGGACAAAGCCTGTCCGCGATCATCGTGCAGGCGCTCGAGCGGCTCCTCGGCGACGAAGATCAGACCGTATTTCAAACCTCGACCGTAAACGCCCTGATGGAAGGTGTGTCCACCGGCGACATGACGATGGGCGAGCTGAAGACTCACGGCGATTTCGGCCTGGGCACCTTCGACGGACTCGACGGCGAGATGATCGAACTCGACGGCAAGGTCTTCCAGGTGCGCGCCGACGGCCACGCGCATCCGGTCGAGGATTCGACGCGTACGCCCTTTGCAACTGTGAGCTTTTTCAAGGCCGACGAGAGCGCGCGGCTCGATCGCCCCTGCGATCAGGCTGAAATGCTCGCGGCGGTCGCCACGATGCTGCCGTCGCAGAACATCTTCCATGCGCTCAGGATCGAGGGGCGCTTCGACTACGTGAAGACTCGAGCAGTCGCCAAACAGGACAAATCAGTCGGCCTGGAACAGGCAGTGCGCGAAGAACCGGTCTTCGAGTTTCACGGCGTCGAAGGAACCATCGTCGGATTCTTCACGCCGGACTATCTGCGCGGCGTCAACGTGCCCGGCTATCATTTGCATTTCATCACTGCCGACCGCTCGGCCGGCGGCCATATGCTCGATTGCCGGACCGCGGACGTGACGATCAAGATTCATCACACGCCGGAGTTCGAACTCGGCACGCCCGGCACCGAGGAGTTCCTCAAAGCCGATCTCTCTCGCGACCAGACCGCGGCCATCCGCAAAATCGAACGCTAGCGCTTCACAGCGCGGCGAAATTGCGATTTCCATGCGGCCAGGGCGGCGCGCCGGCGATCGCGTCGAGCACATCCTCGGGCCGGTCGACGAGCGACCACATCGCACGATGACGCTCGTCCATGAAACGCCGCTCGATGCAGCTCTCCAGCAACGCCGCGCACTGCGCGTAAAAGCCAAGAGTGTTGACCAGCACGATCGCGCCGCCGAACAATCCAAGCCGCTTCCACGTGATCGCTTCGAACAGCTCCTCGAGCGTGCCGCATCCACCGGGCAGCGCGATTACCGCGTCGACTTCGTCGATCATCAGGCGCTTGCGCTCGTGCAGGTCATTTACGATCAGCAGCTCGCTCAGGCCGCGATGACCCCATTCGAGGTCGTACATGAAACGCGGCAGGACGCCGATCACGCGGCCGCCTTCGGCAATCGCCGCATCCGCAAGATGACCCATCGAGCCGACGCTGCCGCCGCCATAGACCAGCGTTACCTGGTTGCGCGCCAACGTGCGGCCCAGGCGCGCGGCGGCGTCGTGATAGGCGGCGTCGCACTGACGACTCGAGGCGCAATAGACGCAGACTCGCTTGATAGCCATCGCGCGATCGTATCCGACCGATTCGCGCCCATCCAGATACCGCGCGCCTGCCGCTCCATTGGATCGGCAGACTTTTGGCGCCGAGCACGCCGAGCTGTGCAAGCATCGACGCCTGATCATGGACGTACTGCACGTACGTCAGTAAAATGCTTGCACTCGGGAACAAGCGGCGGGGAAAGTGACAGAGCGATCGTTGTGGGGGCTGATTCTGGGGGTCGCGCTCGTCGCCGCTATCTCAGGCACCAACGTGATCGGCCACGCGGCGGCCACGCCGAGCCGATTGCGCTCGGCGCAGCGGGGCATTTCCGTCCGCGCGTTGGAACCCGGGTTCACCGGGACACTCCTATACCGCAACGATAATTTCCGCACCGGGCGAAACCTTGCGGAGAGCATGCTTACTCCGGCGACGGTCACCGCGTCGAAGTTTGGCTTGCAGTTCACCGACGCTGTTGACGGGCAGGTTTATGCGCAGCCGCTCTATGTGCCGGCGGTGCAGATCCCGAGCCAGGGAACGCACAACGTCGTGTACGTCGCGACGGAATTCGACAGTGTGTACGCATTTGACGCGGACGCGGCGGGTCCTGCGCTCTGGCATACAAGCTTCATCGATCCGGCGGATGGAATTACCCCGGTGCCGGCGTCCGATCTCGGATGCGGCGACCTTACCCCCTGGATTGGGATCACCGCTACGCCCGTGATCGACCACGATACGGGAACCCTCTACGTCGTCTCCAAGGTCAAGCTGGGCCCGGACAGTTATCAGCAGCAACTTCACGCGCTTGATATCACGACCGGCCATGAGCAGGCGCACAGCCCGGTAACGATTGAGGCGACGGTGGCAGGAACCGGAGCGGCCAGCGTTGGCGGGCAAATTTCTTTCGACCCGCTCTATCACCAGGATCGCCCGGCGCTGACGCTCGCGAACGGCGTGGTTTATCTGAGCTTCGCGTCGCATTGCGACTTTGGGCCGTACCACGGATGGATTCTCGGCTATGACGAGACGACATTGGCGCAGGTAGTTGTGTACAACACTACCCCCAACGGCTCCGAAGGCGGCATCTGGCAATCCGGATGCGGTCCCGGCGTCGATACCAACGGTGATTTGATCGCGATCACCGGCAACGGAACTTTCGATGTTCGCGCGTCCCGAGTCGATTACGGCGACAGCTATCTCAGGTTGTCGCCCGGCGGCGGAACATTGTCCGTCAGCGATTTCTTTACGCCGTCCAACCAGCTAACGCTCGATGAAAACGACCTTGACCTGGACTCGGGTGGCAACCTGTTGCTGCCTGATCAGCCCGGGCCAAATCCTCATCTGATGGTCAGCGCCGGCAAGCAAGGCACGCTTTATGTTGTCAATCGCGACGACATGGGTGGATTCAATGCCTCACCCGTTCCCGACCAGATAGTGCAGGAACTGGCCAGCGAAGTCGGCGGAATGTTCAGCACGCCCGCCTACTGGCAGGGAACGGTCAAGAGCGGTCTGCAGAACATGATCTACACGATTGGTGTCTCCGACCAGCCGAAGATGTTCGTCGTCGCTAGTGGGCTGATCCAGACACCGCCCGCATCGATCGCGGGAACCTTCACCTTTGGATTCCCTGGCGCGTCGCCGGTTATCTCCGCCAATGGCACAACCGGCGGCATCCTGTGGGCGATCAACAGTTCGGCATATGGTTCAAGTGGCCCTGCGATTCTCTATGCGTTCGATGCGACCAACCTGAATACTGAGCTATACGACAGCAACCAGTTCAGCTCGGATGACCCCGGACCGGCAGTGAAGTTTACCGTTCCGACGGTAGCCAATGGCGCGGTTTATATGGGAACGCAGACCCAACTCGCTGTGTTCGGATTGTTCCCCGATGGAAGACCGACGCCGACCCCGACCATCACAGCCACGCCTACTGCGACGCCAACGCCGACCGCGACCATCACAGCCACGCCCACTGTGACGGCGACGCCGACCGCCTCTCCGACTCCGGTTGCGGCGACGCTGGACGCCAGCCCCAAGTCAATTTCGTTCCCGAGCGAGGTCGCGGGCCACCGGGGCAAGCCGTCGAAGATAAAGGTTGTCAACCACGCTACCGCCATGCCAGTGAGCTTGGGGCAGCCGGCAGTGAGTAGCGGATTTGCCGTGACCTCGAGCAATTGCCCGGGAGACCTGCAACCCGGCGCCTCGTGCACGATCGAAGTCGCATTCTCTCCAGCCGCGAAAGGCAAACAGCTTGGGCTGCTGCAGGTGAACAGCAACGCCGAGTTCGGATCGCACTCAGTCAACCTGAAGGGCCACGGCGTCGCACCGAAGATGAAGGCGCATCCACAATCGCTAAGCTTCAGCCAAGTGCCGGTTGACACCGTAAGTTCCTCTCAGAGCGTTACCCTGGTCAATCTCAGCCCGGCGCCGATCTCGTTCACGACGGCTCCTGCAGCCACTCCGCCATTCAACGTGAGCGCCAGCACGTGCGCCACAATAGCGCCGAACGGCGCAACCTGCACAATCTCCGTCGAGTTCGCTCCACACGAGCGGGGCAAGTTCGAGGGCACACTCGAACTACAAGACAATGCGGCCCATAGCCCGCAACACATCAAACTCTTCGGCAGGTCGAAATAGATCGCGCTCTGCCTCGAGCGTGATTGCCGGGCAGCCTGGCGCGCGGCAACAATGCGAGCCGGTGTCGCTGTCGCAGCTCCCCCGGCTTGCCGGGAGATTCATGATCTGAGACCTTTAGCGAATCGACGTGCGCCTTGCGCGCGCAAGCATCCGCGATGCAGGCCGCTCCTCCAAACAGCCCGTTACAACCACCGAAATTAGCCCCGTGGATCGCGCGGCCGCGCCGCTACCTGGCGGCGCTGTTCGCGATGCTGATGTCGGCAACGATTTTCGAAGGCTACGACATCACGATCTTCCACCTGGCGACGCCCGAAATCGCGCGGACCTTTCACCTGGCCGACCCGGCGATCGGGCTGATGGCGACGATCGTGCGGCTGGGCGGGATGCTGTCGTTCTTCGTGGTAATCCTCGCCGATCGTTACGGGCGAAAGCCGATCATCTCCACGACCGTACTTTGTTACACGATTTTCACTTTGTTCACGGCGCTTTCGACCGGGGTGAAGTCGTTCACGATTTTTCAAAGCACCTCGCAGATATTTCTCGCGGCCGAGTTCGGGGTTGCGGTCACGATGATCAGCGAGGAGTTTCCCGACGCCACCCGCGGGCGCGCGATCGCGGCGCTGCACATGGTTGCGTTTCTCGGGGTGACTGCCGCCGCGCTTACCTACGCGATCATGGCGGAGTCGCGATGGGGATGGCGCGGCATGTACCTGCTCGGGATCGCGCCGCTGGTGATGATCTTTTTTTTGAGGCGCGGACTGCGCGAGACTGCGCGCTTCAATGCGCTCGAGCGGGCGCGGGCTGCGGCCGGCAAGGCGCGTCCCGAATTCTGGACGTCGATTCGCAATTCCCTGGCGCCGTTTGCCGGTCCGTATCGCGCGCGCCTGCTAATCATGGCCGGGTTGTGGAACTCGATCGGATTGATCGGCGGCCCGACGGTCACCTACTTCAGCCTTTACGCGCGCCGCGATCGTCATTGGACATCGCACCAGGTCGCTGCGGCGATAATCCTCGCCTATGCGATGGGCACGGCCGGCAGCCTGTTGAGCGGATTTATGATGGACCGGCTGGGACGAAAGTTTACCACCAGTTTCTTCTACCTGATGGCGGCGGCGGCGATGTACGTGCTGTTCACCAGCGACAGTTACGGCGCGGTCCTGGCGGGCGAAGTCGTCACGATGTTTGCGTATCAAGCGGCGCGCACTGCGACTTCGGCGCTCTCGACCGAGTTGTTTCCGACCTCGATTCGAGCAACCGGATATGGCCTGTGCGTGCAAGTGATCGGGCAGATCTGCTGGATGCTGTCGCCGGTCGTTATCGGGCTGCTCTCGGGGCGGCTCGGCGGTTTGGGCAACGCGGCGTCACTCTTTGCAGCCGGCCCGATCCTTGGCGTCGTGATCGTGCTGTGGTTCGTCCCCGAGACTCGCGGCAAGACATTGGAAGAACTCTCGCCGAGCGCCGGAGAGACGCCTTGAGCCAAATCGTTGCCAATCGCGCCGGCCTGATCGCATCCGTGCACACCTTTTGAGCGCGGGATTGCGCTTCCGTTCGAAACCGCACTCTGTTAGGCCTCGCTCATAATGCAATCGCCTGAGGAGAAACGCCGTGGACTTTAATATTCCCGCCGATATCACCGCCTACCTGGCCGAGCTGGATGCGTTCATCGAAAAAGAGATCAAGCCGCTCGAACGCGAGAACGACAACATCCGTTTTTTCGATCATCGCCGCGAATGGGCGCGCACCGACTTCGAACGCGACGGACTGCCGCGCCATGAGTGGGAAGCGTTGCTGGGCGAGATGCACCGGCGCGCCGACAAGGCGGGGCACTATCGCTACGCGCTGCCTCGGGAATACGGCGGCCGGGACGGCACCAACCTCGCGATGGCGATCATCCGCGAGTACCTGGCGGCCAAGGGACTCGGGCTGCACAACGATTTGCAGAACGAAAGTTCGATCGTCGGCAATCTGCCGACGGTGCTGATGTTTCGCGACTTCGGCAACGAGCAGCAGAAAAAGGAATTTATCCCCAAGCTGCTGGACGGTTCGATGCGCATCGCGTTCGGACTCACCGAACCCAGGCACGGTTCCGACGCGACCTGGATGGAGACGCGCGGAGTTCGCGACGGCGATCAATGGCGAATCACCGGCGCCAAGATGTGGAATACCGGGCTGCACGTCGCCACGCATGATTTCGTGTTCGCGCGGACCAGCGGCAAAGACGGCAGCCCGCGCGGCATCACTTGCTTCATCGTTCCAACCAAAAGCGCAGGCTTCAAGATCGAAGAGTATTTGTGGACGTTCAACATGCCCACCGATCACCCGCGCGTCTCGCTGACCGACGTCGCGGTGCCGGCCGACTCGATGCTTGGCGATCCGGAAAACGGGCTGGCGGTGGCGCAGCATTTCGTCCACGAGAATCGGATTCGCCAGGCGGCGAGTTCGCTGGGAGCGGCGCAATATTGCATCAACGAGAGCGTGAAATACGCCAAGGGCCGCAAGCCGTTCGGAAAAGCGCTGGCGAGCAACCAGGCGATTCAATGGCCGCTGGTCGAGTTGCACACCGAAGCCGAAATGATCCGCAACCTCATCCACAAGACCGCGTGGCAGATGGATCAAATGTCGAAGCCCGAGGTCGCGCTCAAACTGTCCGACAAGGTCGCCATGTGCAACTACCGGGCGAACCGACTGGTGTGCGAAGCGGCGGACCGCGCGATGCAGGTGCATGGCGCGATCGGGTACTCGCGGCATAAGCCGTTCGAGCACATTTACCGGCATCACCGGCGCTATCGCATCACGGAGGGATCGGAGGAAATCCAGATGCGGCGCGTGGCGCAATATCTATTCGGATTTTTCAAAGACAGAAAGCAGGCCGAAGAATGAAGCGTTCGATTCAGTTTCAGTTTCCGGCCGGCGAATCGGCCCAGGCCGGGCGGTGGCGTCGCCTGAGCGTGTGCCCGCGCCCCACGGATGCGGCAAGAGCACCGCAATGACAACGGCAGGAGGAAACGACATGACGACGAACCCCCAAGACGAAAAGACATCCCAGAAATTTACGGCGGGCAATGCGCTTGAGTTGGTGGCCTACCAAGCCGGGGCGGTCGTGAGCCGGGAGATCGTCAAGAAGAAGACCGGCACGGTGACGCTATTTGCCTTCGACGAGGCCCAGGGTCTCAGCGAACACACGGCGCCCTTCGACGCCCTCGTCCAGGTGCTGGACGGTGTGGCCGAGATAACCATCGGCGGCGTGCCGCACCGCCTCGGCAAGGATGATATGATCCTGATGCCGGCCAACGTGCCCCACGCCCTGAAGGCGGTCGAGCGATTCAAGATGATGTTGGTGATGATCCGCGAGGCGACGGGCTGACGGAGCGCGCTTTACGACCCCGCGTTGGTTGGCTCCCGGCCACGAACCCGCCTGATTTTATTGGTGGGCGGTGCAGGTTTCGAACCTGCGACCCCCGGCTTGTAAGGCCGATGCTCTACCACTGAGCTAACCGCCCGCGGCCGAAATCCCGGCAAAAGAGGGCGCCTGCGTGTGTCGTTGACACACGGACCGCCCTCTTGAATTTTCTTGATCGAGGCCGCGCGAGCCGGTCACGAACCTGCCGACGGCGACGACGGCGCGGCGGCGGCGCCTTCGTTGAGCGAGTCCTTCAATTGCTTGCCGGGCTTGAACTTGGCCGACCGGCTGGCCGCAATCTCGATCGACTCGCCGGTCTTTGGATTGCGGCCAGTGCGCGCCTGCCGTTCCGATACCGAAAACGTTCCGAAGCCTGAGATGTTCACACGCTCGCCCTGGCGCAGCGCGGCGATGACGTCGTCGAGCACGATGTTAATTGCGCGTTCGGCATCGGCCTTGTTGAGGGGAAGTTTGTTCGACAGCGCCTCTATGAGTTCAGCCTTGGTCATATGTAGCCTTCGGCGGTCCTCCCGAATATCCGCGACCGCACGTTTGAGCCGCGCGCTTCCGGTTGCGACCGGAAGGCGCGGCGTCCCCCGCTCAGAACCTACGACAAGTTCGTGGATACAGTGGTATCCTCTTCGTCCCCTGGCGTCATTCGACCCTTCGGTTCCGGCTCGCGCAGGAACGCCAGGTCGCTCTCGCCCTTGCCCGGCTTGAAGAACGTATCCGGGTCGGTCAGCACCAGTGCGTGCTTGAGCACTTCGTCCATGTGCTCGACCTGAATCAAGGTGATGCCCTTCATGATCTGCGGAGGGATCTCCTCGATGTCCTTGGCGTTATCCCTGGGTATCAGGATCGTCTTGATGCCGCCGCGATGCGCCGCGAGCACCTTCTCCTTGAGTCCTCCAATCGGCAGCACCCTTCCGCGCAGCGTGATTTCGCCGGTCATCGCAAGGTCGTTGCGAATCGGCGAGCGCGTGAGCGCCGACACCAGCGCGGTCGCAAGCGTGATTCCCGCCGACGGACCGTCCTTGGGAATGGCGCCTTCGGGAACGTGAATGTGGATGTCGATGCGATGATAGAAGCCCCGATCGAGGCCGAGCACTTCCGCCCGCGAACGCACATATGAAAGCGCGGCCTGCGCCGATTCCTGCATCACGTCACCGAGCTGTCCGGTGATGGTCAGCTTGCCGCGTCCCGGAACGATCGTCACTTCGACGCTGAGCAGCTCGCCGCCGAGCTCCGTCCATGCCAGCCCGGTCGCCACTCCCACCTGCGGTACGGTCTCCGCCGTGCCGTAGCGGAACTTCGGAACGCCGAGGTATTTGCCCAGACTCGAGCTCGAAACCTTGACGTGCGCGTTACGGTCGGTCTTGACGACTTCGACCGCAACCTTGCGGCAGATCGAGGCGAGTTCGCGCTCGAGATTTCTGACCCCCGCTTCGCGCGTGTAATGGCGGATGATGCCCTGGATCGCGCCGTCGGAGACCTCGATGTTCTCCGGCCGCAGCCCGTTGGCCTCCTGCTGCTTCTTCATCAGGTACTTTTTGGCGATATTGAGCTTCTCCAATTCCGTATAGCCGGGAATCCGGATGACTTCCATCCGGTCCTGGAGCGGCCGCGGGATGCGGTCGAGCGTATTCGCCGTCGTGATGAACAGCACTTTCGACAAATCGTAATCGCAGTCGAGGTAGTGGTCGTTAAACGTGCAGTTCTGCTCGGGATCGAGAACTTCGAGCAGCGCCGACGACGGATCGCCGCGGAAGTCGGTGGACATCTTGTCCACTTCGTCGAACAGCAGCACGGGGTTGGACGATCCGGCCTTGCGAATCGACTGGATCACCTTGCCGGGCAGGGCGCCGATGTAGGTCCGGCGATGGCCGCGTATTTCGGCTTCGTCGCGCACGCCGCCCAGCGACACGCGCACGAATTTGCGTCCGGTCGCGCGCGCCACCGACTTGCCCAGCGAGGTCTTGCCGACGCCCGGAGGTCCGACCAGGCACAGGATGGGCCCCTTCATCTGGCCGACCAGGGTCTCGACCGCGAGGTATTCCAGGATGCGCTGTTTGACCTTCTCCAGGCCGTAATGATCTTCCTCGAGCACGCGCTCGGCTTCCTTGATGTCGAGTTTGTCCTCGGTGTACTCGAACCACGGCAGCCCAAGAAACCAATCGAGGTAGTTGCGCACGACGGTCGCCTCGGCGGACATTGGCGACATCATCTTGAGTTTCTTGATCTCGCGCTCGCATTTCTCGCGGGCCTCGGCGGGCATCTTTTTCTGCCGAAGTTTCTCTTCCAGTTCCTGAATCTCGTTCTTGAATTCGTCCTTCTCGCCGAGCTCCTTCTGAATCGCGCGCATCTGCTCGTTGAGGTAGTACTCCTTGGACGTCTTCTCCATCTGCTTCTTGACGCGCGAGCGGATGCGTTTTTCGACCTCGAGGATTTCCAGCTCCGAGCGCATGTAGCCGAGGATCTTCTCCAGCCGCTCGGCCGGGACGGTCGATTCGAGCAGCGCCTGCTTGTCTTCGAGCTTGATCCCGAGGTGTCCGACCAGCTTGTCGGCCAGGAACGCGGGATCGTCGACGGCCGCGATCGAGGTTACCATCTCGGGCGGAATCTTCTTGTTGAGCCGCGCGTAGTTGTCGAAAGTCGAGACCACCGAGCGCATCAGCGCCTCGACCTCGGTGGTACGCTCGCTGACTTCCTCGATCTCCTCGGCCTCGACCTGGAAATATTCCTCGTCGGCGACGTAGCGGATCACGCGCGCCCGCTTTTTGCCTTCGACCAGCGCCTTGACGGTGCCGTCGGGCAGGCGCAGCAACTGCACGACGACGCCGAGCGTGCCTACCGTGTACAAGTCCCGCGGCGCGGGCTCGGCCACCTTGGGGTCCTTCTGCGTCACCAGCAGAATCGGGGTCTTCTTGGCCTCGGCGGCTTCCAGAGCCTTAATCGACTTCTGGCGTCCGACGAAGATGGGATAGACTTCATGTGGGAAAACGATCAGTTCGCGCAACGGGAACAATGGCACCACGTTCGTCGTTGCATCGCGATTATCTTTCTTGTCGTTGCGAAAAAGCATCTTGTAGTTCTCGAGTCTCCCGGGCTATGCGGTTTCGGCGGTCTTTTGATAGACCAGCAGCGGCTGCTCCTTCTGAGTAACCACTTCCTCCGAGATTAGCACCTCCTTGATGTTCGGTTGTGAGGGGATTTCGTACATCAGGTCCACCATGATCGCTTCCATGATGGCGCGCAGTCCGCGAGCGCCCGACTTGCGCTTGAGCGCCTCGCGCGAGATCGCGCGCAGCGCACCCTGGGTGAATTTCAGGTGAACGTTCTCCATGTCGAAGAGCTTCTGATACTGGCGCACCAGCGCATTCTTCGGCTCGGTCAGGATTCGCACCAGCGCTTCCTCGTCCAATTCGCCGAGCGTCGCGATCACGGGCAGTCGGCCGACGAATTCCGGAATCAATCCGAACTTGAGCAAGTCCTCCGGCTGCACTTCATATAAAAGCTCGGAGACCGTCTTGGGGTCGCGATGGGTCAGGTCGGCCCGAAAGCCCATCGTCTTGCCCGAGATGCGCCGGCGGATGATGTCGTCGAGTCCAACGAACGCGCCACCGCAGATGAACAGGATGTTGGTGGTGTCAACCTGCAGAAACTCCTGCTGCGGATGCTTGCGGCCGCCCTTGGGCGGCACCGACGCCATCGTGCCCTCGATGATTTTGAGCAGGGCTTGCTGAACGCCTTCGCCCGACACGTCGCGGGTGATCGACGGGTTGTCGCCCTTGCGCGCGATCTTGTCGATTTCATCTATGTAAACGATGCCGCGCTGGCATCGCTCGATGTCGTAGTCGGCGTTCTGGAGCAGCGACAGTATGATGTTCTCGACGTCCTCGCCGACGTAGCCGGCCTCGGTCAGCGAAGTCGCGTCGGCGATGGTGAAGGGCACCTGCAGGAAGCGGGCGAGGGTTTGCGCCAGCAGGGTCTTGCCGACTCCGGTCGGGCCGATCAGCAGGATGTTGGATTTCTGCAGCTCGACGTCGCCAGTCACCATCTGCGAGTCGATGCGTTTGTAGTGATTGTGGACCGCGACCGAGAGGATTTTCTTGGCGCGCTCCTGACCGATCACGTACTGGTCGAGCACCCGCTTGATTTCGGCGGGCTTGGGCACCGCGGAGCTTTGGCTGAAGGCTTCCTCGCTGTCAGTCTCCTCGGCGATAATGTCGTTACAAAGATCGATGCATTCGTCGCAAATATAAACCGTCGGGCCGGCGATCAGCTTTCGAACTTCGTCCTGGCTCTTCCCGCAAAAGGAGCAAACCAGGTTGCCGGAGCGGTCGTCATGCTTGGCCATAGTGCCTCCCGCGGCTCACTTGGAGGGCCTCCGGCTAACGATTACCTCATCAATCAGTCCGTATTCAACCGCCTGCTGCGGCGACATAAAATAATCGCGATCGGTATCCTTCTCGATCTTACGCAGATTCTGTCCGGTATGCTTCATTATGATGTTGTTGATGTCCTCCCGCGCGTGCAAAATTTCCCTGGCGTGTATTTCGAGGTCGCTCGCCGGTCCCTGCATCCCGCCCAGCGGCTGATGCAGGATGATTCGCGAATGCGGCAGCGCGTAGCGCCGGCCCTTGGCGCCCGCCAGCAGCAGGATTGCGCCCATGCTGCCCGCCTGCCCCAGGCACAGCGTCGAAACGGGAGGCCGGATAAACTCCATCGTATCGTATATCGCCATCCCGGCCGTCACCGAGCCGCCCGGCGAATTGATGTAAAAGTTGATCTCTTTTTCAGGATCTTCGGATTCGAGGAACAGAAACTGGGCCGTGACCAGGTTGGCGACGTCGTCGTTGACTTCGGTGCCGAGAAAAACGATGCGGTCTTTCAGCAGGCGAGAGTAGATGTCATAGGCCCGCTCTCCGCGGCCGGTCTGTTCGACGACAATCGGTACCAGGTTGCTCATAAATCCGGTTCGCGCCACAGCCAGGTCGCGACAATCGAGAGCAGGCCGCCGACGCCTTCAGATTGTAACGTCTGGGAAATGGGGGAGCAACCGTGATTGGTTCCGAACGAAGTAGCATCGACGCTACTTCGGCTCGGGGGCGGCGTCTTCGCGCTTGGCGCGGCTCAGAATAAAGTCGAGCGCCTTCTCGCGGCGCATCGATTGGCGTAGCGCCTCGCGATTGTCGGGGCTGCGGTAAAACTCGGCGGCGCGGTCGCGATTGCGCCCGCTTTGGGTGACGATCGCCGCCACCCGCGCACCCAGCTCCTCGTCATTGATCTCGATCTTTTCCTGCTCCGCGAGCGCGTCCACGATAAGCCCGGTGCGGGCGCGCTTCTCGGCCCGCGTCTTCAAATCGTCGGCATTCTGCTTGACCCGCTCGCCGGCGTCCTCATGCGACAGGCCGCCCGCTTCGAGCGTCTGATGCAGCTCGGCTTCCATCGCGCTCAGCTCGCGCGCGACCAGCGACTGGGGCAGTTCGACCGGATTGCGCTCGATCACGATGTCGAGCAGTCCCTGGCGGGCGCGAGCGTTGGCCTCCTGCTCGGCGTGGGCGAGCAGTTCGGCGCGAACGCGGATGCGGAACGCCTCGAGGCTTTCGTCGCCGAGATCCTTGGCGAAGTCATCATCGACGGTCGGCAACTCGCGCCGATAGATCTCCTTGGGCGTCGCGCGCCATTCGATCGTTTTGCCGGCGAGGTCTTTGTGGCTGTAGTCGGCCGGGTAGGTCTTCGAGGCCTTCATCTGCATTCCCAGCTCGGCGCCCTTGAGCACTTCGAACACGCCGTGGGCGAGCGCGCGCTCGGAAACTTCAACCAGCCGATCGTCGGGCTTGGTGGGCGCGAGCGGCTTGCCGTCCTCGAAGGCCTCGATCGAGGCGAGCGCGTAATCGCCGTCCTCGACGACGGTGCGATCCTCGATCTTCTTGAGCGTCGCCTGGCGCTCGCGAAAACGCTCGATCGCCTCCTCGACCTGCTCGCCGGTGACCTCGACTTTGGACTCGGGCACCTTGAGGCCCTCGTAGTCCTTGACCTCGATCTTCGGGCAAAGATCGAAGGTCGCGCTGAACTTGAGCGCGAGGTCTTTTTGCAGGTCGGTCTGTTCGGTGACGATTTCGGGCGCGACCACGGGCTTGAGGTTGTGCTCCTCGAGCGCCTTATCGGTGTATTGCTTGACGAGCTTCTGAATCACCTCGCCGCGGACCTGCTCGCCGAAGAATCGCTCGAGCAGATTGCGCGGGGCATGGCCGGGGCGGAAGCCCTTGAGCACAACGCCGCGTTTGAGTTCGTTAAATGCGCGATCCAGCTCATGCTTGATTTCGTCGGGCTCGACTTCAATCGTCAGTTTGCGCCGGAGACTATTGGGTTCTTCGATATTTACATTCATGGCGGTTCAACCTTTACAGATAAACACACGGCAGTCGTCGGAATCAACCGACGTGCCGAGATGACGGACCCTTATTGCAATATCCTTGACCCGACGGGTAAAAGGTCTTGCGACCGCCTGTAGCGCATTCGAACTTCGCGCGCACCGGGTACGGCGCGCCCGATTCGATTTAGCGCAGTCAAAGCAGCGCGGTCGGGGAGGGAATATGTCGTTTGAGAGGGGTTTTAGAGGATATGCGCTGGGAGTCCTGGGCGCGTTGGCGCTGCTTTTGGCCCCGTCGCCGTCGCGCGCCGACACGGCGGTATCATCGTGCGGGCCGCTGTCGTCGGCGGGAAACTACTTCCTGACGACGAATCTGACCGCGACCGGCACCTGCATCGTCGTCGCCAGCGAAGGCGTCTCGCTCGACATGAAGGGCCATACCATCACCGGTAACGGGACCGGCGATGGAATCTCCGACGGCGGCGGGCACTTCGAGTCGATGGCGATTGCAAACGGCAAGATCCGCAACTTCGACGTCGGCATCGGACTCGACACCTCGTGCTGCGTGGTGATCCGCAACGTTGACTCGTCGAATAACGTCGAGACCGGAATCCTGGTCGGAGACTGCTGCAGCACGCTCGATTCCGTGAAGGCGAACAACAACGGCACTGTCGGGGTCGTCGCCTCGGATGGTTACTACACGCTGAACAACGTCCAGGCCAACAACAACGGCGCGGGCGGCGGCATAGTCACAACCGGTTGCTGCACAACGGTCTCCAACAGCACCATTACCGCCAACGCCGGGGCCGGGGTCGTGGAGGATGGATGCTGCAGCTTCCTGGTCTCAAGCAAGGTGCAGAGAAACGGTTTAGACGGCGTCGATATGAACGGCTGTTGCAACTTCGTCGTCCAAAGCACGGTGGCGCTCAATTTGGGCTACGGTGTGAATCTCATCGACAGCGACAATCTCGTCACCAGCACCAATGCCAGTGGCAATACCAGCGACGGGATTTTCCTACGCGACACTGACAACCAGATCACGAACAGCCAATCGGTTGGAAACCATGGCGCGGGCGCGAACGTGGGATGTCCGGGAGCGATCACAGGGCTGACGGCCAAGAGCAACACGGGTGGTTCACTTACGACCAGCGGCGGCACATGCACGCAGCTGAACAACAAGCTCTAGCAAGGCGCCTTGAGCCCGATGGATTCGAACCAATACTGGAGATGTCCAGACCTGATCCCGGCGTGCGACCACGCATCGACCGGGATCTTTGATGGGAGGTCACGATGAATATCAAATACTCGGCGCGGAGGCTTACGACCGCGCTATTTGCGACGGTGCTGATTGGAGGATTATGCGGGCGCGCGCGCGCCGCTACTGCGATTTCAACATGCGGACCGCTGTCGTCGGCCGGGAATTATTACCTGACCAGCAACCTGACCGCCACGGGCGACTGCCTGGTGATCGCTGCGGCCAATGTCGCGATCGACATGAAGGGGAAAACGATTACCGGCAACGGAAGCGGCGCGGCGATAACCGACAACAGCATCGAGTACAATTACGCGATTATCGCCAACGGCAAAATCCGCAACTTCGACAACGGCATCGACCTGGCCGACTCGGGCGAAGCGATAATATCCAACGTCGATTCGTCGAATAATACGGGCGACGGGATCTACATCGACGGATGCTGCAATACGTTGAATTCGGTCAAGGCGAACAACAACGGCGGTACCGGTATTTTCATAGATTCGGACGACAGCAGCTTGACGAAAATACAGGCCAACTCTAACGGCAATGACGGAATCTACCTTGCCTCCGGCGACAACACGCTGGTTGGAAGCACCGTATCCAACAACACAGGCATAGGCGTTGAAATGCTGGATTGCTGCAATTTCGTGATCAGCAGCAAGGTCCAGAAAAATTCCGGCGACGGCATCGAACTGGCCAGCGATGACAATGGCGTGATCAAAACGACCTCAGCAGGCAACGGCGGCGACGGAATGGATTTCCCAACGTCCGGCGACAACATGGTCACAGCGAGCAAATCCACCGGAAATGCCGGTACCGGCGTCGATTTCGCCAGTAAATGGGGCATCATTTCGGGGGTGCAAGCGAACAAGAACGCGACCGGGGTAAGTATGGAATGCCGGGGCAGCACCGCATCGCTGACGGCGAAAGGCAACTCGACCAGCAACCTGGTGCAGACCGTCGTGGATGGACCTTGCGCGAACGTGGGCCTCACGGCGCCGTGATCCGAAGTTTCGTCGCGGCGTGATCTCCGAGGCCCTGGCAATCGCGCCGGGGCCTCTTCTTTTCGGCGGCGCTTCGAGTCGCGGCGAGCACGGGAATCCGGGATTCTTCGCTGCGCTCAGAATGACAAAGGGGGCACCCCTTAGATAACTGGACATCGTATTCAGGAAAACCTAGACTGCGCCAGATATCCAGAGGGTAATCGCCCGGCCGTGAGCGGCGCGATTCAATTAGACAGCGGGCGGCGCGCCAAACCTCGACTTTTTCAGGAGACTCGGATTGCGATGAGCGAAGCGAATATCGTTCTGCCCACTTTAACCAGCGGTCAGGTCATGATCCTGTGGCTGGTGCTGGTCTCGGCGCTGGTCGCGCTGGCCTACGGAGTTGTGCTGATACGCGTAGTGCTGGCGGCAGACCCCGGACCAAAATCAATGACCGACGTGTCCGACGCGATTGAACTCGGCGCGATGGCGTACCTCGGACGCCAGGTCAAAACCATGATCTGGTTCGTCGCCGTCATCTTCGTCGCGCTGTTCCTCATGTACCGCAACGTCTATCAAGGCCTGTACCTGCCGCTGGGCATCTCGATCGCCTTCCTGATGGGCGTCACCGCTTCCTACTGCGCCGGTTACGTCGGGATGTGGCTGGCGGTCAAAGGCAACGTCCGCAGCGCCAACGCCGCGCTGACCAGCTTCAAGGCCGCGATGGAACTGGCATTCAAGGCGGGCGGAGTCTCGGGGATGTTCACGGTCGGGCTGGGGTTGCTGGGCGCGACGATCATCTTCCTGGTGTTCCGCGAAAACGCGATGAAGGTGCTGGTGGGCTTCGGCTTCGGCGGCTCGCTGGCGGCGCTGTTCATGCGCGTCGGCGGCGGAATCTACACCAAGGCGGCTGACGTCGGCGGCGACCTGGTCGGCAAAATTGAGCAGGATCTGCCCGAAGACGACCCGCGCAATCCCGCCACGATTGCCGACAACGTTGGCGACAACGTCGGCGACTGCGCCGGCATGGCGGCCGACGTCTTCGAGTCCTACGAAGTGACGCTGGTGGCCGCGATCATCCTGGCGGCCTACGCGCTGCAGGAGTCGGACTTTATCGCGGCCTACGGCCAGTACGCGGGCATGTTCGCGGTCAAACTGATCATGTTCGCGCTGATCCTGCGCGGGGTCGGCGTGTTTTCGTCGATCATCGGAATCATGGCGGTGCGCGTGCCGGCCGGCAAAATGCTCGATCCGATGCGCCCGATCAATATCGGCTACATGACCTCGGCGATCGCATCCGTGATCGGATTCTTCGTCGTGAACTATTTTTACCTCGACGACCCGCGCACCGGCGCGACCGATTGGCGCTTCGCCTGCTGCGCGTCGCTGGGAATCATTCTCGCAGTCGTGACGCTGTGGCTCACCAACTATTTTACGCATCCGGACAAGGGCCCGGTCACTGAAACCGCGATGGCGGCGCGCACCGGTCCGGCGACCTTGATCCTGTCGGGCATGGCCGAGGGTCTGGAGTCGTCGGTCTGGGCGCTGCTCATGATCGCAGCCGCGATCATCGGCGCGATGGCGATTTTCCACGAGTCGCTCGCGCTCCAGTTTTACGGAATCGCGCTGACCGGGCTGGGCTTGCTCACGACCACCGGCTTCATCCTCGCGATGGACACCTACGGACCGATCACCGACAACGCCCACGGCATTTTCGAGATGGGCGGAATCCATCAGGAGGAGGCGTCCAAGACGCTGTCGTGGATGGACGCGATCGGCAACACCACCAAGGCGCTGACCAAGGGGCTGGCGATTGCGACCGCGGTGCTGGCGGCAGTGTCGCTGTTCCGGTCATTCATAGATGAGGCACATCTGGGCGCGATCGGCGTGCAGATCAACATGCCGACCGTGTTCGTGGGCCTGATGATCGGCGGCGCGGTGCCATTCCTGTTCAGTTCATTTGCGATTAAGGCGGTCAGCCGCGCGGCCTATCAGATCGTGTTCGAGGTCCGCCGCCAGCTTCGCACGCATCCGGGGATCATGGAGGGCAAAGAGCTGCCCGACTACGGCGCGTGCGTCGATATCGTCACCGCAGCTTCGCAGAAAGAACTGCTGGGGCCGGGAATCCTTGCGGTTTTCTCGCCGCTGCTGGTCGGTTTCGGTCTTGGTGCGGGCGCCCTGGGCGGGTTCCTCGGCGGCACGATCCTGACCGGCCAGTTGATGGCGGTCTTCATGTCGAACGCGGGCGCGAACTGGGACAACGCCAAGAAAAAGATCGAGGACGGGTTCCTGGGCGGCAAGGGCACCGACGTGCACAAGGCTTCCGTGGTGGGAGATACCGTCGGCGATCCATTCAAGGACACGGCGGGACCTGCGCTGAACCCGATGATCAAGGTGATGAACCTGGTCGCGATTTTGGCGGCGCCGTTCACCACGGTTGCGCTCGGCGGCGTGACTTTGCTGCGGGTCGCGGTCGTCGTGTCGGCGATCATCGCGCTTTCGATCGCGGTCACCTTCTCCAAGC
This sequence comes from Candidatus Binatus sp., assembly GCF_036567905.1. Taxonomy (NCBI): domain Bacteria; phylum Candidatus Binatota; class Binatia (SeqCode); order Binatales (SeqCode); family Binataceae (SeqCode); genus Binatus (SeqCode); species Binatus sp. (SeqCode). The sequence goes on along the minus strand of NZ_DATCTO010000085.1, from coordinate 828 downwards.
GCGGTTCGATCGCGGAAGAGAGCCTGGCTATCGAGACCAAGCGGGCCGCCTGAGCGGATTTCACAGCTCGCATTGCTTGAAGGGCCGGACGCGTCGTCATCCGGCTCTTTTCTTTTTGCTTCGTTTCGCAATTCTCCGTATCTTCGCGGTTCATCCCTATGGCAATCGAGTATCGCGCACGCCAACGCAGGGCCGTCGCCGGCCGCGCAGTACGAAGCGATTCGCGCTCGATGGCGCTCGGTCGCGCCCCCCCCCGATTGGACCGGTCAGCGCCAGCGGGGCGTGTGCTTGCGCGTTTTCGGGTAACGAGTAGATTGGTCGTTCGTACTTACTTCATATGCGACGCAACCCCGGCCCCTTCGAGCCATTGGTTTACATCCTCCAGACGCCAATCATGTTTCGCGTGGTTGGCCTGGGCGGGCTGATCCTGTTCAGTATTCTCGCGCTTTCAATCGCATCCGAGCACAGCGCGGGCGCCGCGATCCTGGGGCTCGGGTTGATCGGCGCGTTGTGGTTCGAGACAAGCAGCAACGTCTGCCGGCGATGCCGCTTCTACGGGACGTGGCATTGCCTGGGGCAGGGGATGCTGGCGTCGAAACTGTTTTCGCGAATCGATGGGGGCCTGGGCGAGCCGGGCACGATGCTGCACGGCGCGCTGCTGGCCGCCTACGTGATTTACGGGCTGTTCTGGCTATGGCATTCGCCAATGCTCGGATTGATCTTCACGCTATGGGTTCCGATTGCGCTGGTCACCGCGAGCGCGCCCGCGGGCTTCTCTTGGCGCGCATTGAAGCCGAACTGAGGCAGGGGTGACCCCTGCACCCAGTA
>NZ_DATCTO010000084.1 GCF_036567905.1 Candidatus Binatus sp. | reverse complement strand
GGGCGGCCTTAATACTGGGTGCAGGGCTCAGCCCTGCCAGGGGCCGCGCGCGCCGACGGCGGGCGGCCTTAATACCGGGTGCAGGGCTCAGCCCTGCTACGAGCTCGGCTTTTCCGCCTGCTCCTTGTAGTACAAAACGCGCTGGCAGTTCGGGCAGAAATGTATCTGCCGATGCTTCTGGATCTCGTTGTATAGCTGTGGCGGCAGCCGCATCCTGCATCCCTGGCAGGTCCCGCCCGTGGCCAGCGCAACCGCGACGCCCGCGCGCCGGCTGAAAATCATCTGGTAGCGCGCGAGCAGGCTCGCATCGACATTCTCGGCGACCTTCTCGCGGGACTTGCGATGCTTGCCGATGTTGCTCTTGAGCTCTTCGACTTCCGCCGCGATTTCCTTTTCCGCCGCCGCCTGATCGGTGCGTCCCTTGGCGATCGCTTCGGTGAGCTCCTTGATTCGCGCGGTCCGCGCGTCCGCGCCTTCCATCGACGTGAGCAACTCGCTCTCGAGCCGCTGATTGGTCTCCTTCGACGACTCGATCTCATGCGTCAGCGCCTGCAATTCCTTGTCGTTGCGGACCAGCGTCAATCGCATCCGCTTGTTGCGGATTCTGACTTCGCCCTCGGCCAGTTCACGCTCGGCCTTTTTGCGCGCGGCGGTTATTTCCTTGTCTTGTTCGGTAAGGCGATCGAGTTGGGCCTGGTTGTTCTGGTTCTCATCGCGAAGTTGGTCAACTCGTCCGGCAATCGACGTCAGCGATTGCTCCAGCTCTTGCAGTTGCCGGTCGATGACCTGGAGGTCCATCAGCCGGTTTATCTCTTCACGCAATTCTCCACTCCATTAGCTTGTGCGCCTCGCGCAGGATTTTTGTTCGTCATCGTGATGCAGTGATAAGGCCCGTCGGGCGATGCTGCGGAACACGGAAACGAATGGTATGGGCCCACCAGGATTTGAACCTGGGACCAGCCGGTTATGAGCCGGCAGCTCTGAACCTGGCTGAGCTATGGGCCCTCTGAAATGCATCAGGACGCCCTGATGGTAGCAAGTTCGCGCAGAATACTTAAGGGCTGATCGTCGCAACATCAGTTCAACTCATCTCCCGTTGGCAGGGGCCGCGCCCGCAGGCTCTTCCATCGCGTAGTCGCGAAAAGATGCGCTGCGCAGATTTTCGCGTCTTCTAACTGCGAGTGCAGGGGTCGCAGCCCCTGCCCGTTGGCACGGCTGCCAGTATTAAAAAACCGCGCGCCCGCAGCAGTGGCCGCGCGCGACAACGGCGGGCGGCCTTAATACCGGGTGCAGGGCTCAGCCCTGCCGCGCGCGACAACGGAGCGCGGCCTTAATACTGGGTGCAGGGGTCACCCCTGCCCCTGCTCACCCCTGCCGTCGATGCGCAATCACCGCCTGCGCAGCAGCTGCCGCCTCGCCCGGTTCCGACTCGCGCGCCGACACTTCGGCTGCGCTCTGGCGCAGTCGCCCCAGTTCATGCGCGCGGCGGCGCCGATCGAGCGCGCCGGCGTAGTCGAGCACCAGCGCCCGGCATTTTCCCAGTTCGTTGGGATTTTTCTCAGTGTCGCCGCCGATGTCGTCGGTCAGCGGACCGACCGCAAACTCGCTGATTCGGCTTTGCTCCTCGGCCGACAGCCGCTCCGCGGTCCATTGTTCGAGCGCCGTGTATGCTTCGTCGGTCCGGCACAAGTCGGCGAGCACGCCGCCCAGCCGGATCTCCTCGAAATTCGCGGTCGCGCCCGACTGTGCAATCTCGGCGCGCAGTTCCGGATGCAACAGCGCAATCGCTACCAGGCCAATCTCGGCCTTCGAGCCGGCATCGCCGCCGCCCGACGCGGCCGGCGGATTCGCGGTCGCCGCGCGGTCGCGCCCGAACCGCGACAGTGTCGATCGCGATTGCATCGAGCCTGATTGCGGCCCGCGCGCCTCTTTGCGCAGAACTTCCTCGCCGATCGAGAGCAGGTCGGCGGCTTTACGCGCCAGCAAATCGAACTGGAACGGATCATCGACCAGCTTGAGCATCTCGGCGACGCGATTCGCCGCACGCGCCCGCTCGGCTATTGATCCGCGTGCCTCTCCCGCTTGTTCGCTGAGAAAATAATCGACCAGCAACTCGGATTTGTCCGTCAACTCCGCGAATGCGACCGCGCCGCGCTCGCGAACGAACGTGTCGGGATCGAAACCCGACGGAATAAAAATCCCGCGGCCCAGCAACCCCGCCTGCAAAAAAATCTCCAGCGCCCGCATCGACGCTTTGCGTCCCGCCGCGTCGCCGTCAAAACACGCGATTACGTTTTTCGTGTATCTGCTCAGCGCGCGCAACTGCTCGACCGTCAGCGCCGTGCCGCATCCCGCCACCGCTTCCTTGAACCCCGCCTGCCACAGCACAATCACGTCGAAGTAACCCTCGACGATAATCGCACGGTCTTTCCCCGACGACGCGCTCGATGAAATCGCCTGGCGCGCTTCGAACAGTCCGTACAGAGTCCGCGCTTTCGAGTACAGCGGCGATTCGGGCGAATTGATGTACTTGGGCAGGCGCGCGTCGAGCACCCGGCCCCCGAATGCGATCGCTCGCCCCTGCGCGTCGCGAATCGGGAACATCACGCGCGCGCGAAACATGTCGTAGGCCTCAGCGCCGGTGACAACCGCGTCGGTGGCGACCGAGTCGTGTTTCCTGATCAAGCCCACTTTCAGCCCCGCCTCGCCGAGTCCGCGCTTTTCCAGCGCCTTGGCCAGCGACGCCGGCCGGCTCGGCGCAAATCCGATCATGAACGCCCGCGCCGTCTCGGCGCTAATTCCGCGCGATTTCAAATAATCGCGCGCGAGCGCCCCGTCGGTCGTGTTCCACAGCACGTGCGCGAAGAACTCCGCGGCGACCTCGCTGGCCTTGAGCATCGCTTCGCGCTCGCCCGCCGCCGGCCCGGATTGGTCGTGTTCCGGCAGTTTCACGCCGTACTTGCGCGCGAGCGAGCGCACCGCTTCGGGAAACGTCAGCCCCTCGACGCGCATTATGAAATTGAAAACGCTGCCGCCCGCGCCGCATCCGAAGCAATGAAAGAATCCGCGCTCGGCATTGACCGAGAACGACGGCGTCTTCTCGTTGTGGAACGGACACAGCCCGACGAAGTTGCGCCCCGCCCGCCGCAGCCGCACGTGCGCGCCCACGATCTCGACGATATCGGCGCGCGAACGGACTTCCTCGATCTTGTCGTCGCCGAAACGCCCCATCAGCCGCCCACCACCTTCCTCAGCCGCTCGGGATGGTTCGTCATGATCCCGTCAACGCCGCATTCGATTAGCGCCCGCATCCTCGAGTCCGCATCCACCGTCCAGGTGTACAGCTTCAGCCCGCGCTCGTGCGCCGCCTTGCACAGATCGGATGTCACCATGTCCCAGCGCGGATTGATTGAATGCGCGCGCATCGCAACCGCGTTCATCATCAGCTCAACCGGCTTCTCCTCGGCCAGCAGACCGACGCGAATATTGAAATGAAGCTGCTGGAGTTTTTTGAGATATTCCCATTCGAAGCTCGACACGATGCTGTCGGCCAGCGCGTTGCGCGCCTGCATGATCTGCGCGACCTGATGCTCGAGGCCGGCCGCCTTAAGTTCGATGTTTAGCCCACATTTGCCACTGGTCACTGAAAAGACTTCGTCGAGCGTGGGAATTTGCGCGCCCTTGAACGGGCCGCCCTTGAACTTCGCGCCCGCGTCCAATCGCTTGAGCTCCTCGAGCGTCAGCTCCGCGACTTCGCCCTTGCCATCGGTCGTGCGCTCGACGGTCTCGTCATGGATCACCACGACCGCGCCGTCGCGGCTGAGCTGAGCGTCCAGCTCGCACATGTCCGCGCCCGCGTCGATGGCGGCGCGAAACGCGCTCACGGTGTTCTCGGGAAAAGTACCGCTCGCCCCGCGATGGGCTATGTTCAGCACCAAAGAAACCCGCCTCCACCACGATGCAACAATTGAAGTCTGATAATGATGCGAGTTTACGCGTCCGCCGCGGGCACGCGCAAACCCGCCCCCCCGATCCTGTCAACAATGGGGGGGGCGACGCGCTCTTTTTTGGGTCATCCCGAGCGCAGCCGAGGGACCCCGGATCTTTTTCTTTGCCGCGTGCCCGGGGCGCCGCCCTGCCACGAGGGCTTTGCGTAACTGACACCGGACGCCGGAGCGTCCGTCGAGATTCTTCGGCTCACAGCAGCTTTCGCTCAGAATGACACCGGAGGCCGCTCGGTTTTTTGTGTCATCCTGAGCGCAGCGAAGGATCTCGCGCGCCCTGCGCGATTTCAGGCCAGTTTCAGCGCGACACTTGGCATACACAAACGCCGGACCATCCGCACAGATGCGCGATGATTTCGAGGCAACCAGTTCGGCTATCTGGTGCTCGGCAAGGAATCGTCGCGCGATGCGTCAATCACGGCGAGATGTCGCGCAGCAAGGCGCGAGCGGGTGCAACATCCTTACTTAGCCCGCAGTCCGAGCTACGGGAACAATCCTGAACAGTCTCCGATTGCTATGGTCTCTCACCGGAACGTACCCGGCAGCCCTGAGCTGTGCGTCGAAATTCCCGCACCAAGTTTGGATATCGACACCTTGCGATCCTAGGTTGAGCTTGAATGTCGCGGGAGCCGAATCGTCCACGATGATGCTATTGCCATAGTGTTGCGCGCATTGGGTCGCGGACGATCTGATGTCCACATCGATTTGGCGCGGTGGAGGTTCTAAGCCCCAATTGCAATCTTGACTTGTGAAATCAGGCATCACCGGTCCCGGCATAAGACAGAATCCATCGACCGGGCTATAGTGGGCTCCCGCCAAGGAATCCGCATCAGTTGGGGGGCCGCCAACGAAAGGATCGTACGTTGCAGAATGACGCCCTGCGCCCGAAGCCGATCCTGCGGGGACCCCTGACTGGATGGCCACAGAAAAGGCAAGCGCGAGCGCGGCGGCGTGGCGGAGATTCATGCCCGTGAGTTACCAAACCGGCGTGCGATAGACAACGCAAGAAATGCGTCTTCTTGTGTCTGAGGCGAGCAAATCCGATCCGATGCGAGCCGATGCCGTTAGATGTCCCCGACCACCTTAGCCGTTGCGACGGCAGCGCAGTGACAGCGCGAGAAAATTTACGCGCAAAGCAGAGAACAAGATCCGGGGTCCCTCCGCTGCGGTCGGGATGACACAAAAAACGAGCATCCGGGATTCTTCGCTACAGCAGCTTTCGCTCTACAATGACACAAAGACGGGATCACAGAAAAAAGACAGACTCCAACTTCCGGCCCGACCAGTTCTAACAGGGCCCTTCGACTTCGCTCAGGGTAAACTCCGCCCGCATCTTTGCTTTAGTAGTGCCCGTGCGCGACAACGGAGCGCGGCCTCTTAACACTGGCCGGCCGTGCCAACGGGCAGGGGTCACCCCTGCCCGCGGATGCCAAAGTCAAAGGCCGGAGAATATGCTACGCGCAGTGGCATCCAGGCAAACTTACACTAGGGCGATATTCCGCACCCACGCGCATCTCGCGGACGAAGCCGCGGGAATCCTCGTCGCCGGCGGCGCCCTCGGATGCGCCGTCGCCGGAATGAAGTTGCCGCGCGCGCGCGAGGATAAGACCGTCGCGCTCGAGGCCTACTTCGACGCGATCTCGACGGCCGAGCTCTCGCGCCTGAAACTGACCCTGGAAAAAGCCGGGATGCTGGCTGACCCCGCGCGCGACAGCACCGGCAACGGCAGCGTGAGGAGGATCGTCGATCCGGGATGGTCCACGCTGTGGATGAAACGGTTCGGCCCGTTTCGCGTCGGGCGGCGAATACTGATCGTGCCGCCGTGGAAGCGCGAGAATCAGCGCGGCCGAACTACCATCGTTGTCCAACCCGCGCGGGCTTTCGGCACCGGGCACCATCCCACTACCGCCGGCGCTCTGCGCGCGATCGAATCGCTGGTAGGCGCGCGCGCGCCAAAGTCGATCCTCGATGCCGGCACCGGCTCGGGCGTGTTGGCGATCGCGGCGGCGATGCTCGGGATGCGCGACGGCGTCGAGTGCGAAATAATCGCAATCGATACCGATCCGACGGCGCTGGAAAACGCGCGTCTCAATGCGCGCCTGAACGGCGTGGAAAAATCAATCCGATTCTCATCGGTGCCGCTCGCTTCGATTCATCGCCACTTCGATCTGATCGCGGCCAACATTCTGAGCCATACATTGATCGAACTCGCGCCGCATCTGAAGCGACTCGTCGCGCCCGGCGGGCGGCTCGTCCTTGGCGGTTTTCTCGCCGACGAGGCCAGCGAAGTGTTGAATCACTATCGGTCGCCGCTGCGATGTCTCAGCCGCAAAACGCATCGCGGATGGACCACGGCCGTGATGGCGCGAGCGCCACGCTGATGCGCATTTCGTTGTCGCCGCGGCGTTTTTCGATCGCTCGCGCGCCGGACGCAACCGGGCTCGCGCACGTCGAGGGCGCGGAGTTGCATCACATGCGCACGGTCCTGCGCCTCGCCGTCGATGCGCGCGTGTCGTTGCTCGATCTTGCGGGCGTCGAGCATCAGGGCACAATCGAGCGCTACGAACGCGACCGCGCGGTAGTTCGCATCGAGTCATCGTCGCCGCCGCCGTCTTCGCCCGCCCGAACTCGAATCATTCTGGCCGCCGCAATCGTCAAAGGTCCGCGAATGGACTTCATCGTCGAGAAGGCGGCCGAGTTGGGTGCGTCGGAGCTATGGCCGATCGTCAGTGCGCGCGGGTTGGTCCGTTCGCCGGGAGCGGATCGGCTGGCGCGATGGGGCCGGCTCGCGATTGCCGCCGCAAAGCAAAGCCATTCCCCGGCCGCAATGGAAGTGCGATCGCCGATCGGCGTTGACGACATGGTTCGCGGCGTGCCGCCCCGGACCCTCGCCGTAATCTGCGCCAGTGGCGGCCAACCGCTCGCCGGGGTGATTCGACGCGTGCATCCGCGTGCGATATTGATAGCGGTTGGACCGGAGGGCGACTTCGACGATGACGAGCGCGCGAAAGCCGCCAACGCCGGCTTCGTCGCCGCCGGACTTGGGCCAAATCGCCTCAGGAGCGAGACGGCGGCTCTGGCAGCGGTCAGCATAGCGGCGGGGTTACTTCACGATGCGCAAGGGTCAAGCGAAGATGCCGAAACGGAAGAAAAGGACGCGTAAGTTCGCGTTCATCATGGACCCGCTGGAGCGGGTGCTGGTCGACAAGGACACGACGTTCGTGTTCATGCTCGAGGCGCAATTGCGCGGCCATGAAATCTATGTGCTCGGCATTCGCGACCTTTACGCGCGCGGTCCGAATGTGATCGCGCGGGCGCGGCAATGCGAGGTGACGCGCGGGAGTCCTCATCACCGTTTCCTCGACGAGGGCGGCGAGTATCCGCTGGAGACTTTCGATGCGGTCTTCATGCGCAAAGACCCGCCCGCCGATGCGGCTTATCTCTACGCCACGATGCTGCTCAGCCTGGCCGACAGCCGGCGCACCTTTGTGCTCAACCATCCGGCGGGCCTTCGCGAGGCCAACGAAAAGCTTTACGCGCTGAATTTCCCCGGCGCGATTCCGCCAACGCTCGTCACTTATGAAATTCCACGGCTCAAGAATTTTCTTGACGAGCAAGGCGGCGAGATGATCGTGAAGCCGCTGGACGGACACGGCGGCGAAGGCGTGTTCCTGGTCACCACGAAGGATCGCAACCTCGGCGCGATTCTCGAGACGGTGACGCAATACGAGTCGCGTCCAATCATGGCGCAGCGCTATATCCCCGAGGCTCGCAACGGCGACAAGCGGCTGATCGTGCTCGACGGAGAACCTCTGGGATGCACGCTGCGGGTGCCGCGCGAGGACGAGCATCGCGGCAACATCCACGTCGGCGGCACCTGCGTGAAGGCGCCGATCACGGCGCGCGATCGCGATATCTGCCGGATGCTGAAGCCGCGCCTCCAGCGCGACGGGCTGTACTTTGTCGGGCTCGACATCATCGGCGACTACCTGACCGAGGTGAATGTGACGAGTCCGACCGGGGTGCAGGAGATCGATCGGCTCGACGGCGTGAACCTGGAAGGCAAGGTGATTGATTTCGTCGAGTCGCGGGTGGCGGGGCTCAAGCGATGAACGGGCCGTTGCAAGGCGCGGCAATCATCGGTACGAATGATTCTTTCACCGTTCGCCCCGATCGCATCGCGCGAACGTGGCCAACACGGTGGGCAGGTAGCTCAGTCGGTAGAGCAAAGGACTGAAAATCCTTGTGTCGAGTGTTCGATTCACTCCCTGCCCACCAATCAACTCGCCTGCCGTCAGTAGCTAGCGAGATTTAGTCCGTTTTCGTTTTTCCGTTTTTCCGTTTGCTGACGTCACGAGCCGTGGGAGCGCGCCTAGGCGGTGAAGTGAATGACGCCCAAGATTATTTCCAGCAAAATCAGCAGCACGACAACGACTTCGAGCAGTACGAGGCGGCGGTCGCGCGCGACGTCCAGGACCAGAACCAGCGAGTCCTGGATGCTCTGCAGCTTGCTGGTCAGCGCAGCGTAACGATCGACGAGATCGAAATCGTCGCGCAGGTCGTCGTAGATGAGGTCCATCGCGGGGTCTTCCCATGCAGCGTCGGGCTTGTCGAGCAGATGGAGCACGGCGAGAACTTCGGTGCGCGACGAAATCGCTTCGCCAATGAAGCGATGCAAAGGAGTAATCCGATACGGCACGGTGCCGTGCGACGCCATCCGATCGACCAACTGCGCGGTGCGCGCGAAGAGGCTATCCACCATTCGCTCGTAGTATTCCATCGCCGCGCTCTGACCGACCGTCAGCGCGACGATTCCTGCCCGCTGGGGAGTGAGATTGTCGACCCGCAGCATCCCGGCGGAAATACCGATCGGCGCGGCAGAGTCCTCCAGCACGGAGTAATCCTCGCGAATGATCCGGGTCGTGAGTTTGGGCAGGGCCCGGGTGAGGCGTGCGAATATGCGTTCGCGATGCTCGACCGGAACGTCGTGCGAGACGATGGCGCCGAAGGGAAAGATGTAGAGGCCGCCGTTGGGTTCGATCGGCACGAACATTTCGAGCGGCGACATCCTGGCCTCGGGAAAAGCCGGCGCTATCTGGCGGAGCGAAAAGTTCTCCTCGAAAGCTACCGCGTAGAATTGATGGACCCGGCTCGGCATTCGCATCCTCCCGGCTGGAACCTCGCTCGACGCTCGCTCACCCAATTGGCAATAGTCCCAGCCCGATGCGCGCGATGAAAGCGGTTACGTGCATGTGCTAGGCGGCGTCGTGCATGGGCGCATCGCAATGCCTGGGTACATCGGCGACACCGCAGTCGGGACCCATCCAGCACACCAGCTTGATTTCGCGGCCGACGCGTTCAGAGTGCATCGGGCGATTGCAATGCGTCGGCATCGCGGTCTCGAAGCCGCATTTTTCGCATTTTAATTTCGTTGCCATTGCGATCTCCTTCTTTTCAGAAACCTCGATCCGCGCTTGCGGCGGAGTCGAGGAATTCGGCGCAGCGGGTCCCGGCAATCCTCCGACTTCGGCGCGCACTGCGCCCAACTTTCGCGGGCCGGTGAAATTGAGCAGTAGCGCGTTGCTGACGACGCTGACGCTCGACAGCGCCATCGCAAGTCCGGCCAGGGCGGGGTTCAGCATGATTCCAAACCACGGATAAAGAACGCCGGCGGCGATCGGAATTCCGAGCACGTTGTAGAAAAACGCCCAGAAAAGGTTTTGCTTCACCTTGTTCAGGGTCAAGCGGCCGAGCACAAGCGCGCGAATGATGTCGTACAAGTCGTCGCGGGTGAGCACGACGTCGCCGGTCTCCTTGGCGGCGTCAGTGCCGGAGCCGATCGCGATTCCAATGTCCGCGGCGGCCAGTGCGGGCGCGTCGTTGATTCCGTCGCCGACCATCGCGGTGAACAGGCCGGACTCCTGGTAGCGCTTGACGATCGCGATCTTGTCCGCCGGCATCAGTTGCGCGTGGAACTCGTCGATTCCCAATCGAGCAGCGACGGTCTTTGCGACATCAGCGTTGTCACCGGAAATCATCACCGTGCGAATGCCCATCCGATGCAGCGCCGCGATCGCGCCGCGGGCGTCGGCCTTGACCGGATCGCGGAATGCAAGCACCGCAGTCACCTTGCGATCGATCGCGAGGAACAGCGGCGTCGCCGCAGACGCCGCGACGCGAGCCGCCTCGTCGCGGGCGCGGGAATCGACGCCGGCGCCGACCTGCGTCATCATGCGGTCGTTGCCAAGCGCGATCTGTTTGCCGCCATGCTCGGCGGTAACGCCGAGGCCCGGCATCTCGCGTGAGGTATCGGGCGTGAATTGCGGCGCGAGATTTCGCGCTTGCGCGCTGGCGGTCACGGCTCGCGACAGCGGATGAATCGATCCGGCGGCGGCAATCGCGGCAAGGGACAGCGCACTATTCTCGTCGCGGTCGAGCGCGACGACCGACTCGAGTTCCGGCCGGCCGACCGTCAGGGTGCCGGTCTTGTCGAACAGCATGACCCGGATTCTCGTGATCAGTTCGAGGGCGGATGCCCGCTTGAACAAAATTCCCGCGCGCAGGCCGAGCCCGCTACCTACCATAAGCGCAGTCGGCGTGGCCAATCCCATCGCGCATGGGCACGCGATCACCAACACGGCGGTCATCGCAGTCAACGCCATCACCAGAGTCGGGCCCAACCACATCCACGCAAAAAAAGTGAGCGCTGCGATCGCGATCACCGCCGGCACAAATCGCGCGGCGACCGCGTCGGCGACGCGCTGGATGGGAGCTTTGTCGCCCTGCGCGTCCGCAACCATTCGGACTATCTGCGCAAGCGCCGTCTCAGAGCCAACACGCGTCGCGCGGACCGTAATCGCAGCGGCGGTGTTGAGCGCGCCGCCGGAGACCTCATCACCCGCCGACTTGTCCACCGGCATCGACTCGCCCGTAAGCATCGACTCGTCGATAGCGCTGGCGCCGGTGACAATCACGCCGTCAACCGGAATTCTGGAAGCCGGCTTGACCAGCACGATGTCGCCGATGGCCAACTCGGAAACAGGCACGGCGCGCTCCATCCCGTCGCGCACCACAGTGGCAACGTCGGGGACGAGGGTCAGCAAGGATCGCAACGCAGCCATCGCGCGGCCGCGAGCGCGCGCCTCGAGGAATTTGCCGAAGCGAATAAAAAGGATCAGCTCGGCGGCAGTATCGAAGAATCGCGGACCCGCGAAGAAGATGGCGGGAAAGGTGGTGAGGATTGAGTAGAAGCAGGCGGCGCTGACGCCAAGCGCGACCAGCGTGTCCATGTTCGCGGTGCGATTGCGCGCGGCGATCCATGCGCCGCGGTAGAAGGTCAGGCCGGCGGTGAACATCAGCGTCATGGCGGCGGCGAGCGTCGCGATGCGCGCGGCGCTGCCCTCGCGATCCTGCAGATACATGACGACTGCGGCGCCAATCGCGGTGGCGACAACCCACGCCAGGTTGCGGCGCGCATCCAGGCGATCGAGGGCGGATTCGCCCGCGCTTACGCCGCTGGACTCGGCGATCGCGCTATAGCCGGCGGCCGCGACCCTCGCCTCGATTTCACCGCCAGCAAGTTTGCCGCTGACGCGCGCGGTCAGCGTCTCGGCGGCGAAATTTACATGGGCGTCGATGACGCCGGGGATCGGCGCGACAGCGTTTTCGATGGTGTTCGCGCAATTCGCGCAATGCATCCCGCGAATTCGGAACCGTTCGATCTTTTCGTCAGCCCGGTCTTCGAGGTTATGTTGCGCGTCCATGGCCAAGCGCAGGTCGGGCGCCGGCTAGAGCGAGGCCTTGATTGGCCGGCCGGAAATGACTTCGTCGATGAGTCCGTATTCGACTGCCTGCGCCGCGGACATGAAGTTGTCGCGGTCGGTATCCTTCTCGACTTTCTTGGCATTCTGGCCGGTATGGTGAGCAAGGATGTCGTTGAGGATTTCGCGAAGACGCAACGCCTCACGCGCGTGAATCTCGATATCGCTGGCCTGTCCCTCGAACCCGCCGGAGACCTGATGAATCAGTATCCGCGAGTGCGGCAGCGCGTATCTTCTGCCCTTGGCTCCTGCGGCCAGCAGCAGAGATCCCATGCTGGCGGCCTGTCCCACGCACAGCGTCGAGACAGGAGGTTTCACGAATTGCATCGTGTCGTAGATGGCCAGGCCGGCGGTGACCGAACCGCCCGGCGAGTTGATGTACATATTGATTTCGCGCTCCGGATCCTCGGACTCGAGGAACAGAAGCTGCGCGGTGACCAGGTTGGCAAGGTCGTCGGTGACGGGGCCGCCCAGGAACACGATCCGGTCCTTGAGCAATCTCGAAAAGATGTCGTAAGAACGCTCGCCGCGGCCAGTCTGCTCGACTACGTATGGTACGAGTACACTCATGATACAAAGGTACTATCTGGATGAACAGCGGGGAAGTGGCGGGCAGCGGACCCGCAGCGGCCAGGCGCTGTTGGTTCAGGCAGGCTGCTCGATTCGGCCGACGGCGGCGGTCAGGCGATCGACGGTGCGGCGTTTACCGAGCACCGCGATCACCTCGTAAATCCCGGGGCTGACGGCGCCGCCGGTGAGCGCGACGCGGACCGGTTGCGCGAGTTGCCCGAGCTTGAGGTTGAATCGCGCGAGGACAGATTCGAAAACCGCCTGCACCGACGCCTCGGAGAGCTCGCCCTCGATCGATTCGAGCTCCGCGGCCAACGCCCGGATTGGTTCCGCGATTTCGAGCTTAAGGAATTTCGCCGCCGCTTTCGAATCGATCTCGATCGCGTCCTTCAGGTAGAACGACGCGAAGTCCACCAGCTCGACGAGCGTCTTGGCGCGCTCGTGCAGGGTTGCGACCGCCTTTTCGAGCCACGCGTCGTCGCCCGGAATCGGCCATCCGCGCCTGGCGATGAACGGCTTGATCTCAGCCGCCAGCCGCGGGATCGGCCGCTCCTTCAGGTAATGGAAATTGAGCCAGAGCAATTTTTCGGCGTTGAATACGCCGGCTGATTTTCCGCAAGCCTCGAAGCCAAAATAACCGATCAGTTCGTCCCTGGAAAAAATTTCCTGGTCACCGTGGGACCATCCAAGGCGCGCCAGATAGTTCAGCATCGCCTGCGGGAAATAGCCGCTCTCGCGATAGGCGATCACCGAAGTCGCGCCGTGGCGCTTTGACAGCGGAGAGCCGTCCGGCCCCAGCACCTGCGGCAAATGTGCGAAGGCTGGCGGCGTGAATCCGAGCGCGTACGCCATCTGCATCTGGCGCGGAGTATTCGAGACGTGGTCGTCGCCGCGAACGATGTGCGTGATGCGCATGTCCACGTCGTCGAGGATGCTCGCGAAGTTGTAAATCGGTGAGCCGTCCGAACGAACAATGATAAAGTCGTCGAGCTCGGTGTTCTGAAAGACCATCCGGCCTTTCACCAGGTCATCGACGACCGTCTCGCCATCCAGTGGCATCGCAAACCGGATCGTATAGTTGCGTCCGGCGGATTTGTCAGGCAGCGCCAGCGCCGCCGGAAAGCCGAGCCCGCGGCATTTGCGATCGTAAACCGGCCTGCGATGCTCGCGCTCGGCCTGCTTGCGCCTGGCGTCCAGTTCTTCCGCCGAGCAGTAGCAGGGATACGCTTTTCGCTCGCGCAGCAATTTGAGCGCGGCTTCACGATGCCGCTGGACTCGATTGCTCTGAAAGTATGCCTCGTCGGGCGGACCTTCGTCCCACTCCATCCCGAGCCATTCCAGGTCCGCGAGGATTTCGTCAAGCGACTGCCTGGTCGATCGTTCGCGATCGGTGTCGTCGATGCGCACGATGAACTGCCCGCCGTTGTGCCGCGCGTAGAGGTAGGCGAACAGGCCCGAGCGGACGTTACCGATGTGCAGCGAGCCGGTCGGGCTCGGCGCGAAGCGTGTGCGAACCGTCACCTTCACTCCCACTCTATCGTCGCGGGCGGCTTCGACGTGATGTCGTAAACCACGCGGTTGACGCCCCTGACCTCGTTGGTGATTCGGCTGGAGACGCGCGCGAGGAAAGCGGGGTCCAGGCGCGCCCAATCCGCCGTCATGCCGTCCATCGACTCGACCGCGCGAATCGCGATCACGCTTTCGTAGCTGCGCCCGTCGCCCATCACGCCCACGGTCTTGAGCGGCAGCAGCACGGCGAACGCCTGCCATAGTTTGAGTCCGAAGCCCGCCGCCGCCGTTTCCTGCATCACGATCGCGTCCGCGCGCCGCAGCAAATCGAGCCGCTCGCGCGTGACCTCGCCGACGATTCGCACCGCAAGCCCGGGGCCGGGAAACGGTTCCCGCTCGATCACCTCCGCCGCCAGCCCGAGCCGGCGGCCCACTTCGCGCACTTCATCCTTGAACAACTCGCGCAACGGTTCGACCAGTTCCAGGCGCATCCGCTCCGGCAATCCGCCGACGTTATGATGGCTCTTGATCACCGCCGACGGCCCCTTGAACGAGACCGATTCGATCACGTCCGGGTAGAGCGTTCCCTGGCCGAGAAATTTCGCGCCCTGAACGACTTCCTCGGATTCAAACACGTCGATGAAAGCATGTCCGATGATGCGGCGTTTTTGCTCGGGATCGAGCACGCCCGCCAGCCGCGACAGAAAAAGATCGGACGCATCTGTAAGCTTGAGATCGATCCCGAGCTGGCGCGCGAACGTATTCTCCATCCGCTCGCGCTCGCCCGCGCGCAGCAGTCCGGTATCTACGAACACGCAATGCAGCCGCGCGCCGATCGCGCGATGAATCAGCGCCGCCGCCACGGAGGAATCGACGCCGCCCGACAGTCCCATCAAGACCTTGTCGGTCGGCCCGACCTGCTTGCGAATCTCCGCGAGTTTCGTCTCGACAAAATTCGCCATCGTCCAATCGCC
This sequence comes from Candidatus Binatus sp., assembly GCF_036567905.1. NCBI lineage: Bacteria > Candidatus Binatota > Binatia (SeqCode) > Binatales (SeqCode) > Binataceae (SeqCode) > Binatus (SeqCode) > Binatus sp. (SeqCode). The sequence goes on along the minus strand of NZ_DATCTO010000084.1, from coordinate 49,909 downwards.
GCGCTCGCCGCAGATCTTCAGCACGAAGTTGCGCAGCACCTGCGGGCCGCACGGTGTGTGCACGACCTCGGGATGAAACTGGATTCCGCGGATGCGCCCGTCGCGCGTTTTGAAGGCGGCATACGGCGAGTTGTCGGTGTGTGCAATCGCGCACAGCGTGCCCGGAATCGTCTCGACCCTGTCGCCGTGACTCATCCAGACGCGATGCTCCCGCCCGCTGAGCCCTTCGAACAGCACGTCGTCGCCGTCTATTACCAGCGTTGCGGGTCCGTATTCGCGCTGTCGCGAGCCCACGCTGCGAGCGCCCATATGCTGCGCGATCACGTACAGCCCGTAGCAGATTCCGAGCACCGGACAGCCAAGATTGAGCACCTCGTCGGCGATATCCGGCGCATTGCGCTCGTAGAGGCTGGCCGGTCCGCCGGAAAGAATTATCCCGCGCGGATTCATCGCGCGGATTTTTTCGGGCTCGAGGTTGAACGGATGGATTTCGCAATACACGTTGGCTTCGCGCACGCGGCGCGCAATCAGCTGCGTGTACTGGCTGCCGAAATCTAAAATCAGGATCACTGACTGGGCTCGACTGTCGATAGAAAGATCACGGGAATTACCTTGACCCTGAAATATACCGGACCCGGCGCGGTGTACGAAACGCCGCCGCGCCAATGCTCCACAGCCGCAACCTTACGCGCGCGCGGGCTTGGTGCGCGGCGCGGGCCGGTTGCGAGGCTTGCCGCGCGGCCGTCCCGGCGGACCGCCTTGCACCCACGAGCGGCCGGTGCGCCGAAAATCGAGCCTCAGCGGCGTGCCGACAAGTTCCAGGGACTTTCGAAATCGCGTTTCGATGAAGCGTATGTAATGCGCCGGGATGCCGTGTTCGACGTTGGTGAAAAATCGAAGCCGCGGCGGCGCGCTGCCGACCTGCGTCACGTACATCAGGTTCAATCGCCGCCTGTCCACCTGCGGCGGATCCATCGCGGCCGTCGCCTCGGCCAGCGTTCGATTCAGCCGCGAAGTCTGAAAGACTGCACGCCACGAATCTCCGGCCTGGGTCGCAGCCGGGATGATCCCGTCCACCCCGTCGCCGGTGACCGCTGACGTGAACACCATCGTCGCATAGTCGAGGAACGGGTAGCGCTCGTGCGCGTCGCGGACGAAAGCCGCCAGCTTGCGCCCCTGCTTTGCCGCCACGTCCCATTTGTTGCACACGATCACCATCGCGCGATCGCTGCTGTCCACCAGCCGCGCCAGCCGCGCATCCTGGTCGGTGATTCCCTCGCTCGCGTCGATCACCAGCAGCACAACGTTGGCGCGCCGAATCGTTTCGATCGCCCGGCCCACCGAATGATGCTCCAGCTCGCCTTCGACGCGCGGCGGCCTGCGGATTCCCGCCGTGTCGATCAACAGCACGTCGCGGCCCTGTGCGGAAAGCCGCACGTCCACCGGATCGCGCGTCGTACCGGGGCTGTCGTCCACGATCGCGCGCTCGAAACCCGAGAGCCGGTTGAGGATCGACGACTTCCCCACGTTGGGGCGGCCGATAAGCGCCAGCCTCAAGTCGGGAGATGCGGCCACGGCGCCTTCAAGCCTGGGCAGCCGCGCGACGACTTGATCGAGTAGCTCGCCGATTCCGCGCCCGTGCGCCGCCGAGATGAAAAACAGCTCGTCGCCGCCGAGCGCGTAGAACTCAGCCGCCTCGGCCTCCTGTCCCGGCCGATCGATCTTGTTGACCGCCATGATCAGCGGGCATCCGGTTTCGCGCACCAGCGCCAGCGCCTCGGCGTCGGCCTCGCCGAGCCCGCCCCTGCCATCGAGCATGAACACCACGACGTCAGCCACGCCCACCGCGGCCAGCGCCTCGCCGACGATCCGTTCGGTCATCCGCTCATGCCCGCCAAGCTCGAGGCCGCCGCTATCGGCCACGATGAATTCGCGGTCGCCGTGGATCGCGCGGGCGAAATTGAGGTCGCGCGTAGTGCCGGGAATCGCGCTGGTAATCGCGCGGCCGCCCCTGGTGATTCGATTGAACAGCGTGGACTTGCCCGCGTTCGCGCGGCCAACCAGCACCACTGCCGGCAGACCCTCGGCCGCAATCCGCCGCGCCTCGGCGCCAGACGCTGCGCGCGAATTCGTCACAGTCCGAACTCCGCGAGCTTGCGCGGATCGCGTGTCCAATCGCGCTCGACTTTGACGATGATTTCCAAAAACACGCGCGCGCCGAGGATTTCTTCGAGCTCGAGGCGCGCCGCCGTACCGATCTCCTTGAGCGTGCGCCCGCCCGCGCCAATCAGCATGCCTTTGTGCGACTCGCGATCGACAACCACCGTCGCGCCGATCCGCTTGAGCTTGCGCTCCGCGTCGTCTTCGAACTTCTCGACCCTGACGGCGGTCGAGAACGGAATCTCCTGGCGCATCTTGAGAAAAATTTTCTCGCGGATGATTTCCTCGGCAATCATCCGTTCGCTCTGATCGGTGTACTCATCGGGCGACATCAGTGCCGGGCTCACCGGGAGCATCCGCTTGAGGGTCAGCAACAGCTCGTCGATATTCTCGCCGCTCAGTGCGCTGACCGGCACGATCTCGGCGCCAGGATATCCGCGGTTGATTTCCTCGATCAGCGGCAGCAGTTGAGCGCGCGGGACGCGATCGACCTTGTTGATCGCAACGATCGTAGGGCGGCCCAGCGCGCGGATGTCAACCAGCACGGCGCGATCGCCGGGGTTGAGATGATCGCCTGCTTCAACCACGGCCAGAATGACTTCGCCCTCCGCGATCGCGCGCCGCGCCACCTGCACCATGCGCTGATTCAGTTGCTGCTTCGCCTCATGAAGTCCGGGCGTGTCGATCAACAGGATCTGGGCGTCGGCGTCGCTGCGGATACCGAGAATTCGCCGCCGCGTGGTCTGCGGACGCGGCGTGACGATCGCGACCTTGTGGCCCACCAGCCGATTCACCAGCGTCGATTTGCCGACGTTGGTGCGGCCGGCGACCGCCACGAATCCGGCGCGATGCTCACCCATGGCGCTCACCGCGCTCTTCTTCGATCCGCTCCAGCGCGAGGCGCGCCGCCGCCTGTTCGCTCTGCTTCTTGCTGCCACCCTCGGCCACGCCGAGATCGCGGCCCGCGATTCTGATTCGGGTGGTAAAGCGCCTGGCGTGATCGGGCCCCTCCGTCGCGATCAGTTCGTACACCGGCTGCGTGCGAAAATTCCGGTGCGCGATTTCCTGCAATTCGGTTTTGTAATCGCGCTCCGCAGCCGGTCCGCCGATATCGCCGGTGAACAGGCGCTCGACCACTTGTTGCGCCGGCGTGAGTCCGCCGTCGGTGTAGATGGCGCCGATCACCGCCTCGAACACCGCCGCAAGAATCGAGGTCTTCTCGCGCCCACCGCTTTTTTCCTCGCCTTTCCCCAGCCGCATCATCTCGTTCAATTCAATCGCCTGCGCCTTCAGCGCCAGCGTGCGCGCGTTTACAATCGACGCTCGCTGCTTGGACAGCGGGCCTTCTTTCGCGGTCGGAAACTTGCGCATCAGCAGGTCTGCGATCGCAAGATCGAGCACCGCATCCCCAAGGAACTCCAGCCGCTCGTAATGGACGTCGCTGGCGACCGCGGCGCTCGGATGCGTCAGCGCGGTCTCCAGCAGATCCGCTCGCGCGAACGAATAGCCCAGCACGCGCTCGAGTTTAGTGCGGGAACCTTCAGCAGGCCCGGGGGCAGGCGGTATCGTCCGCCCACGGCCGAACAATCTGCCCAACCAGCTGCGCGCCTTCAACGGTTGACGCCTCCACCTCGACTTCGCAATTTGTCAGTTCATCGGGCCCCTGCGTCGATACCCGCACGTAGTTGCGGCTGTAGCCCTGGAGCTCGCCACCCGGCCCGCGTTCTTCAAGTAATACCTTAAGTTTCGTCCCGACGAATCGCCGGGCGAATTCGACCCGCTTGCGCTCGCCCAGCGCGCGCATCAGCCCGGCGCGCCGCTTGATCTCCAGCGGCTTCACCCGGCCGGAAAACTTCGCCGCCGTGGTCCCGGCCCGGACCGAATACGGAAACACGTGAAAATACGCGATCGGCATCGACTCGACGAAATTAAAGTACGACTCGAAATGCGCTCCCGTCTCACCCGGAAAACCCACAATCAGGTCGGTGCCAATCGCCGCATCGGGCCACGCGCGTAAAACGCGCTCGACGCGATCGCGAAAATAGCCGCGCTGATAACGCCGCCGCATCCGCGATAGAGTTTCGTCGTCGCCCGACTGCAGCGGCAGATGCAGATGCGGGCAGAATGTTGCGCTGCTCGAGATTATTCCGAGGATACGGTCGCTCAATTCTTCGGGATCGAGCGAGCTTATCCGCACCCGCTCCAGCGGGCATCGCTCGGCGATCATCTCGAGCAAATCGGCGAGATCGACCCGCGGCTCGAGATCCCTGCCGTAGCCGCCGAGATGAACCCCGGTAAGAACCACTTCCTTGAAGCCGCGCGCGTGAAGATCGTCGAGCGCCGCCATCACTCGTCGCGGCTCGACGCTGCGCGAGGCGCCGCGCGAAAACGGAACGATGCAGAATGTGCAGAATTGATCGCATCCCTCCTGCAATTTCAGAAACGCGCGCGTATGACCGTCCAGCGTGACCGCGGCCAGTTCAATCGGCCCCTTTTCCTTGCGCAGATTCGTGACCATCACGCGCTCGCCCGCTCCTGAAGCGGCTGCGCGCACGAGCTCGTCGAGCATCCCGAGCCCGATCACGGCATCGACCTCCGGCGCCTTCGCGAGCACGTCGGGGTTCGCTTGCGCCAGGCATCCGGTCATAACCACGCGGGCATTCGGATTGAGCCGCCGCGCGCGCCGCGCGATACGCAGGCTCTCCGCGTCGGCGCGATCGGTGATCGTGCAGGTGTTGACGATATAGACGTCGGCTTGCTCGCTGAACTCGCGGCGTTCCATCCCGCGTGCGCTCAGGCGCGACTCGATGATCGCCGAATCGTACTGATTGACCTTGCATCCGAGCGTTGCGATCGCGAAGCGCGTTGCCATAGTCAGTTCGCTTGCTCTTGCGTGATCGCCCGCTCGATAAATCCGCCGCCGAGCACTTCCTCGCCGCGGTAAAAAACGCACGCCTGTCCCGGTGTCACTGCGGGACCGCCCGACGCGAAGCGAATCTCCGCCCGGCGCCCTGAATCGACGCGCATCGTTGCCGCGATCGCGCGATGCCGATGGCGAATCTTTACCTCGACCCTCAGCTCGCGCCCCGGCGCAATGGAATTATCGACCAGGCTGATTCGATTCGCGATCAGGCCCGGAGAATCGAGTTCCTCGCGCCGCCCGGCCACGACCTCGCCCGACCCGGCCCGAATCTCGCGGACGTACAGCCGCTGCCCACTGGCGACACCGAGGCCGCGCCGCTGTCCTATCGTGAATCGATGCACGCCCGAGTGAGCGGCGAGCCGTCTTCCGTCGCTGTCGATAACCGACCCGGGGCGGAGTTGTGCGGGATCGCTTTGACGCTCGACAAAACTCGCGTAATCGCCGTCGGGAACGAAGCAGATTTCCTGGCTCTCAGGCTTGTCCGCGGTGGCAAGGCCCAAAGCGCGCGCGCGCGCCCGAACTTCGGTCTTGGTCATGGCGCCAAGCGGGAAAATTGTTCGCGCGAGTTCGTCCTGCCCCAGCGTGAAGAGAAAATACGACTGATCCTTCGAGTCGTCGGCGGCGCGCAGCAGATGAAATCTGCCGTCTGTCCCCTGCTCTATTCGGGCATAATGTCCGGTCGCGACGTAGTCGGCCGCAAGTGCGCGGGCGCGGCTCCACAGGCGATCGAATTTGATCTCGCGATTGCACATCACGCACGGATTCGGCGTGCACCCGCCCAGATATTCGGAGACGAAGTTATCGACCACGCGCGCGGCGAAGTCGGCGCGCAAATCAATCACGTAGAACGGAAAATCCATCCGCTCCGCCACCCGGCGCGCATCTTCGAAGTCGTCATGCGAGCAGCAGGTGCCGCGGCGCTTCGCAATTGGCGCAGACGGCTCGGGTGCGAGCCGCATCGCCACGCCGACCACGTCGTAACCCTGCTCGCGCATAATCGCCGCCGCGACGGAGCTGTCCACCCCGCCCGACATCGCAACCAGCACTCGCGGCCTCATCGCGCGCTAGCCTCCGACAGAGGTTCGGCGGCCTCGACGCGCCGCCACACTTCCGGGATGAGCGCCGCGACGGCTTCGATTTCCGGTGCGGTGTTGTTCCAACCGAGGCTGATTCTGAGCGAGCTGCGCGCGTCGGCAACGCTGCGGCTCATCGCGCGCAACACGTGCGACGGCTCGACGGCTCCTGCCGCGCACGCCGAGCCCATCGAAACTTCAATCCCTTCGAGATCGAGCGCAATCAGCAGGCTCTCGCCAAGCACGCCCGGAAACGTCAGGTTGAGCGTATTCGGAAGCCTGCCAGCCATCGGGCCGTTCAAGCGAAGACCGGGAATCGCCTCGCGGATACGCGCCAACAGCGACGCGGCGAGCGAACCGATTCGAACCGACTCTGCCGCCATCGCATCCATCGCGGCCTCGGCCGCCGCGCCGAAAGACACTGCGCCAAGCAGATTCGGCGTGCCTGCTCGCATGCCGCTTTCATGCGGCCCGCCGAAAACGATTGGCGCCAGGCGCGCAAAGTCGCGGACGTACAAAGCGCCAACTCCCGAATGCGCGCCAAGCTTGTGGCCGCTCAGTGTCATCAGATCGCATCCCAGCGCCGCGATATCGACCGGGATTCGCCCGACGGCCTGCGCCGCATCGATATGAAACAACGCATCGGCCTCGCCGCACATCGATGCGAGCGGAGCGAGATTCTGAATCGTTCCGACTTCGGAGTTCGCCAGTCCGAGCGTGACGAGTGCGGTCCGGCTATCGAGCACGGCGAGCACGCATTCGGGATCGACGCGTCCGTCGGAGTCGGGCGCGACTCGCAGTACCTCAAAGCCACGGCGCTCGAGTTCCGCAATCGGAGCGAGGATCGATGAATGCTCGATCTCGGATGAAATAATTTTACGGCGTCGAGAGGCCGCGGTGATCGCGCCGAAGATGGCAAGATTGTTCGATTCGGTGCCGCCGCTGGTAAACACGATCTGCCGCGGCTCGGCGCCGATGATCGCCGCGACCTGCGCGCGCGCAACCTCGAGCATCCGGCGCGAACGCTGGCCCGAGCGATGCACCGACGAGGGATTTCCACCCGTGTCGGCCAGCAGGCGGGAGACCGCGGCGGCAGCCTCGGCGCGAACCGGAGCGCCTGCATTATGATCGAGATAAATCGGCATGGACGGTTTTCTTCGCCACCAGTGCGGCGCCCAGCTTAGCTTACGCCGATCGGCGGAAAAAGACGGGGCGACAATAGATCTACCGTTTGTTACGATCTTGTCGGACAGCGCAATCACATTTTCAATTTTCAACGGAGGAGGAAAAAATGTCGAACCACTTTACCGGACTCAGTCTCGGCCCGCCTCTTGGGGACCAAAGACTCGACCTCTGCGACCTCTACGCATTCCAGGCGCCGACGGATCCATCGCGGACCGTGCTCATCCTCAATGCAAATCCAAATGCCGAAGCACTCCATCCCGACGCCATCTACCGGCTCAATATCGACAACGACGGAGACTGCTTGACGGACATCGCGATCAGTTACGTGTTCTCGCCGCCGCAAAACGGCAAGCAGACCGTAACCGTCTTCGTGGCAAAAGGCGCGGAGACTCGCTCGCCCGAAGCCGTCGGGAAGAAAATCATCACCGCCGCCGAGGTCTCCTTCGGCGCCAAACCCAACATCGTCAAGTCCGGCGGCTATACGTTCTTCGCCGGCCGTCGCAGCGACGCCTTCTTTTTCGACTTCGACGGAATCAAGGCTCTGTTCGATATCAGGGGCAAACGGAACTTCACCGAGCCGCACCTCGGCGCCAAATCGCCATGGACCGGCGTGGATTCGAATACCGAGGCCAACGTGTTCTCGACGGTGATCGAGCTGCCGACGAGTGAACTCGGCGCCAAGCCCGAGATCCGCATCTGGGGGCGATGCAGCGTGCGGCGCGACGGGAAGCTGCTCCATGTCGATCGCGCCGGTCACCCGTCGGTCAGCAGCTTCTTCAACACCGACGAGACCAAAGAAGAATACAACGCCGGCGAGCCGGCTAACGATCGCAAGCGCTGGCTCGATCAGTTCGTCCACTTGATGGGGCATACCGGCAATTACACCCGGGAAGAAGCGATTGCCGCGATCGACGCCGACCGCCTCCTGCCCGACATGCTGAGCTTCAATCCTTCGAAGCCCGCGAAGTATCCCAACGGCCGCGTTTTTGCCGACGATGTCATCGACCACCGCCTCGCCTTCCTTTCCAAGGGCGACATTCCGCCCGACGGACTCAAGCCGCATACCGACTTGCTCAAGCAGTTCCCGTACATCGGCACGCCGCATCCGAAGAAAAGCTAGCGGCATGCGCGAGAGACTGGTTTTTCGAGTGTGAGAGAATCGGGCGTGCTCGGATGCTCGCTCGCGTCCTATCTTGCGCGCGCCGGCGCATTCTCGACGGCCCGCGAAGACCGCGGACGCGCGCCGTTGTGCTTGCTCGCCGCCTTCGCCCGCGGCTTCACGTTATCCTTGTGCAGCTTGTATTCGATCGAGTCAACCAGCGCCTGCCAGCTCGCCTCGACGACGTTGCTCGACAATCCAACCGTGCCCCATCGGCGCTTGCCGTCGGTCGATTCGATCAGCACCCGAACTCGCGCCTCGGTGCCGGCGCCGTTGTCGAGCACGCGGACTTTGTAATCGACCAACTGCATCGCCTCGAGATTGGGATAGTACGGCAGCAACGCTTGACGCAGCGCCGAATCGAGCGCGTTGACGGGACCGTTGCCGATGGCGGAGTTGCGCGTGCGCACGCCGTCGGGTCCTTCGATCACGACCACCGCCTCGCTGAAAGGCGCGCGGTCCTCATGCCACTTGTCGTCGAAGACGCGGAAACTGACAAAGTTGAAATGCTCTTTGGCCAGCCCGAGCGTGCGCAGCATCAGCAGCTCGAACGAAGCGTCCGCTCCGTCGAAGGTGTAGCCCGCGCCCTCGAGCCGCTTGAGCTCGTCGAGCAACGCGCCGATCTTGTCGTTCGCCGTATCGAGCTCGAGGCCGAATTCTTTGGCCTTGTACACGATATTGGCGCGGCCCGAGAGCTCGGAGAGCAGCACGCGGCGATCGTTGCCGAGCAGCGCGGGATCGACGTGCTCGTAGGTCGCGGTGTTGCGCTGGATTCCCGAGACATGCAGCCCGCCCTTGTGCGCGAACGCGCTGCGGCCGACGTACGGCTGGCGCGCGAACGGCGTGATGTTGGCGAGTTCGTACACCAGCGTCGAGACCTCGCGCATCGTCTTGAGCTTGGCCGGGGGCACGCAATGGTAGCCGAGCTTGAGCTGCAAGTTGGCGATTATCGAAACCAGGTTCGCGTTGCCGCATCGCTCGCCGAAGCCGTTGATCGTTCCCTGCACCTGCACCGCGCCCGCGCGCACGCCGGCAAGGGTGTTGGCGACCGCGACGTCGGAGTCGTTATGACAGTGAATTCCGATCGGGCAGTTGACCGCGGCGCGAGCCGCGGTTACCGCGGCTTCGATTTCGCCGGGCAGGCGTCCGCCGTTGGTGTCGCACAGCGCGATCAGCGTGACGCCCGCGTCGTCAACGGCTTTCAGGCACGCAAGCGCGTACTCGGGATTGTGAAAGTAGCCGTCGAAGAAATGTTCGGCGTCGAAAATCGCCTCGTCGAAGTTTTTTTTCAGAAACGCGATCGTGTCGTTGAGGATTTCGAGATTTTCGTTCAGCGGGATTCGCAGCGCCTCGCGGACGTGCATGTCCCAGGTCTTGCCGACCACGGTCGCGACTTGAGTCCCGGTGCGCAGGATCAATTGCAGATTGCGATCGGCCGCGGCGCGTACTCCGGAGCGGCGAGTCGTGCCAAAGGCCGCTATCTTGGCGTGGTGAATTTTGATCTTCTTGATCTCTTTGAAAAACGCCGCGTCGCGATCGTTCGAGCCCGGCCATCCGCCCTCGATGTAATCGAAACCGAGATCGTCGAGACGTTGGGCAATCGTGACCTTGTCCGAGACCGTCAGCGAGACGTCTTCGGACTGGCATCCGTCGCGCAATGTGGTGTCATAAACCTGGATATGTTTTGCATCCGCCATCGGACTCAAACCGTCTCCCGCGGCGCGGCGTTCGAGCCGCCGCCGCCGTTGACAAACGCGTCGTGCAGCGCGCGCATCGCGAGTTCCCCGTATTTCGAATTGACCACGACCGAGACCTTAATCTCCGAGGTCGAGATCATCTCGATATTAATCCGTTCCGCCGCCAGCACCTGGAACATCGAGGCCGCGACCCCCGCATGCGTGCGCATTCCAACTCCGACCACCGAAACTTTGGCGACCTGATCGTCATGCCGCACGCCCGACGCGCCGATTTCCTTCGCGGTACGCGTGACGATTTCGAGCGCGCGGCCGAGATCTTCGCGCCCGATCGTGAACGTCATGTCGGTGTGGCCGTCGGCGCTGGCGTTCTGGATGATCATGTCCACGACGATTCCCGCGGCGGCGATCGGGCCGAAAATCTTCGCCGCCAGACCGGGTCGATCCTCGACCCCGGCAACGGTTATCTTGCTTTGATTCTGGTCGAGCGTTACGCCCGAAACGAGCACGTCCTCCATTGACAAATCCTCTTGTCCAACCCACGTCCCCTCGGCTTCACGGAAGCTGGAGCGGACGACGAGCGGCACATTGTAACGTCGGGCGAGTTCAACCGAACGGGTTTGCAGGACCTTTGCCCCGAGTCCCGCCATCTCGAGCATCTCATCATACGAGATGCGGCCGAGTTTTTTTGCCTTGGGGCAGACGTTGGGATCGGCGGTATAGACGCCGTCCACGTCGGTGTAGATTTCGCAGGTGTCGGCTTTGAGCGCGGCTGCCAGCGCCACCGCGGTCAGATCCGACGCGCCGCGGCCCAGCGTCGTGATATCGCCGGCGGGGTTGACGCCCTGGTAGCCGGCGACCACGACGATCTGCCCGGCGTCGAGAGCGCGCATCACCCGATCGCATTGCACGGATTTGATTCGCGCCCGGCCATGATTCGAGTCGGTGGTCAGGTTCATTTGAAAAGCCAGAAAAGAAACCGTCGGATGTCCCATCGACTGAAGCCGGATCGCGAGCAGCGCAGCCGAGACCTGCTCTCCGGTCGCGACCAGCACGTCAGTCTCGCGCGCGTTGGGCGAGTCGCTCAGTTCGGAAGCGAGCTTGAACAACCGATTGGTCTCGCCCGCCATCGCGGAAACGACCACGACAATCCGATTGCCGGCGTCGCGCGACCTGACCACGCGATCGGCGACCGCCTTGATTCGCTCGATCGATCCGACCGAAGTTCCGCCGTATTTTTGAACGACCAATCCCAATGCAATGACCCTATCCGCCTTAAAAAAAGGGGCAATTTAGTATTATGTGCGGAAAATGGGCCTCAAACCAGCCCCCTGCCGAACTGAACGGTCCCGCGCCCCTTAAGCGAAGCGGCGCTTCAGCTTGGAAATAATCTGCGCGTGTCGCGAATCCACCGCGCTGAACTCGATCCGGCGGAGATTCGCACCGGCGTAACTGATCCGGACTGCCAGGTATTCCATCTCGGCGCCGCCGCGCAGACGCTCGAACCATTCGACGGCCGCGACACCTTCGGAAAATAAGTATTCGCGAAGGCCCAGGTCGTCGAGCGTCGCCTCTTCGAGCCGATACAGATCGATATGATACAGCGGCAAGCGGCCGTGATGCTCCTGGATCATCGTGAAGGTCGGGCTCAGGATGTCCTCTTCGCGCAGGCTCAGTCCCCGCGCGAGCCCTTTGATAAAGCAGGTCTTGCCCGCGCCGAGATCGCCGATCAGGCCGAGCAACTCGCCACCTTCGAGCAGCGACGCCAGCCGCCGTCCCCACGATTTGGTCTCGTGCGGCGATCCGCTCTCGATCACCATCGTGACCACGCTCGCGCCCGCTTCTACAGCCTCATTAGCCATCGCGATTACTCAGTTACTATTATACTGCAACTACTGAGTTAGTGCTTCCAGCGCCGCCGGCAGCTCGTCAATGAGGTCGCCGGCGATATAGCCAACGCGCCCCATCCGCGCCGCGACGCGATCGGCCGCGTAGCCGTGAAGAAAAACCCCGAGCGCGAGAGCGTCGGTCGGGCGCATCTTCTGCCCCAGCAGCGCGCCGACGATTCCCGAGAGTGCGTCACCGATGCCGGGCGTGGCCATCCCGGGATTGCCGGTCGAGTTGATATAGACGACGCCGTCGGGAGAGGCGATAACGGAGCGCGCGCCCTTTATCAGCACCGACGCTCCGGTTCGCTGCGCCAAAGTGCGCGCGGCAGACACACGATCATCGTTGATAATCGCCGGCGTCACGCCGAGCAGGCGCGCGGCTTCTCCCGGATGAGGCGTCAGCACTACAGGACCGCGCGCCCGCCTTAAAGCTTCGCAACCGATCGCGGCCAGCGCGTTGAGTCCGTCGGCATCGATCAGCATCGGACGCTCGCGCTCGGATGCGTCTGAAATCAGCCATTCGACCAGGCGCCTGGTGTCATCGCTGACGCCCATTCCCGGCCCCACGATCAACGCGTTCATCCCTTCGATTATCATCTTCAACGCCTCGGGCGCGTGAACGCCGTCAAAATGGCCGTCGCGATCGGCGATCGGCTCGGTCATCAGTTCGGCCTGCCCCGCCGCGACGATTGGCTGGATCGACTCTGGCACCGCCGCCGTAACCAGGCCCGCGCCCGCCCTCAAAGCGGCGCGCGAAGCGAGCAGGACGGCGCCGGACTTGCCGCGGCCGCCGGCGATTACCAGCGGATGTCCATACATTCCCTTGTGCGAATTCACCGGCCGCGCACGAATCAAATGCCGCACGTCGTCGCGCTCGAGAAATCGGCCGCGAGGCGCTATCTCTTCAATCGCGCGCGCGGCGAAACCTATATCGACGATCCGCAACTCGCCGGATTGCGCAGCGCCAGGAAATGAAACGTGGCCGAACTTCGCGAACCCGAATGTCACCGTGAGCGAGGCTCGGAGCGCCGCACCCATGACCGCGCCGGTGTCCGAGTTCACGCCCGACGCGATATCGACGGCGACCGTGGGCGCCGCGAATGAATTAACAATCTCGATCGCGCGCCGCGGCGCGTCTTTGATCTCCGCGTTCAGTCCCGTGCCGAAAATCGCGTCGATAACGGCGCTCGGGCGCTTGCTCAGCGCGGCTTCGAGGCTGGACTCGCCTGATGCCTCGATCGCCTTGCCACCGGATGCGCGGAACTCCGCATGCGCACGCGCGGCATCGCCCTTCAAGTCCGCCGCGCGACCGAGCAGAACGGCTCGCACGCCGAAGCCGTCCTGGATCAGCCGTCTTGCCGCGACGAATCCGTCGCCGCCGTTGTTGCCCCTGCCCGCCACGACCAGCACATCGGCGGCGGCTTCGGGGAAGCGCTCGACCAGCGCGCCGGCAACAGCCTCGCCCGCGCGCGTCATCAGCAGGTAGGACGAAATTCCGTACTTTTGCTGGCTGATGCGATCGAGTTCGCGGCTTTCGGCGGCGTTGAGTAAAATCATCGTCGGCTGTCCTGAGGCAGATATTACACCATGCGCGAGAGGCGTGAATGCGGGCGGCCGTGAAAAACTGGACTGGCTGGCCGACTCTGGTAGGCTCGGAATTGAAATGATTCGCCTCAGCGTCAACGTCAACAAAATCGCGACGCTCCGAAATGCGCGCGGCGGAAATATTCCCAACGTGGTCGAGGCGGCACGCACCTGTATCGCCGCCGGATGCCACGGGATAACGGTGCATCCGCGCCCTGACGCGCGGCATATCACGTTTCAGGACGTGTTCGATCTCGCCGCGATGCTGACGGTCGAGTTCAACATCGAAGGATACCCGGGCGCGGAGTTTCTTGACCTCGTGATGCGCGTCAAGCCGGCGCAGGTGACTCTAGTGCCCGACCCGCCCGGCGTGCTGACGTCGAATGCGGGATGGAACCTGGCGAGCGGCGCGGCGGATTGGCTTGGCGACGTGCTCGTCAGGCTGGGCAAGGCGGGCATCCGCACGAGTCTTTTCCTCGAGACCGACGCGCGGCAGATCAGGCGCGCACGAGAACTCGGCGCGGACCGAATCGAGCTGTTCACCGGACCATATGCGAATGCGTTCGGCACACCGGCCGGTCAAGAGATTCTCGCGGCGCATCGCGAGGCCGCGCACCTCGCGCGGGAGATCGGACTCGGCGTGAATGCGGGCCACGACCTCGATCTCAAGAATATGCCGGCCTATGCGAAAGCGGTCAAAGGCTTGCAGGAAGTCTCGATCGGCCACGCGCTGATCTCCGACGCGCTCTACATGGGCCTGACGCGCACGGTGAAGGCATATCTGAAAGCCCTGAATGTGAAGCGCAAGCACGCGAAGCAGGGGTGACCCCTGCACCCACCGTTAAGGCCGCGCTCCGTTGTCGCGCGCGGCCGCTGCCAACGGCTTAATACTGCGCTGCCGTCGCCACGGCCAGGGGCTGCGGCCCCTGCACCCGCAGTGAGAAGACACGAAAATCTGCGCAGCGCATCTTTTCGCGACTACGCGATGGAAGAGCCTGCGGCCGGACAGTCCTTTAATACTGGCCAGCCGTGCCAACGGCCAGGGGTGACCCCTGCACCCAATATTAAAACAAAGATGCGAGCGGAGTTTGCGCTGAGCGAAGCCGAGGGACCCCGGCTCTTTGCCTTTCTCGTCAGAGGCGAGCCAATTTAGGAGGGAGCTTAGTCCAATGACCAGCACCGACATCACTTTCCCCGCCGCCGGCGGCCGTCCGATGCGCGCCGCGTATGCCGCGCCATCCGATTCGCAAAAACATCCCGGCGTAATCGTCATTCACGAAATCTTCGGGCTCAACGACGACATCCGGCGAATCACCGGGAGGGTCGCCGAGCTGGGCTATGCCGCGCTCGCGCCCGACCTCTACGACCGCGACGGTATCCGCCTCATGTGTGTCGCGCGCACCCTGATGACGCTCAATCGCGGCGAGGGCGACGCGTTCCACGACCTCGAGGCAGCGCGCAAATTCATGCAGCAGCAGCCCGGCGTCGACGCCGCGCGCATCGGAGTCATCGGCTTTTGCATGGGCGGCGGATTCGCCCTGATGTTCGCGGCGCGCACTCCGCTGGGCGCCGCCGCGACGTTTTACGGCGACGTGCCCAAGACCACCGAACAGTTGCGCGGCGTATGCCCGGTGCTCGGCGGCTACGGCGCTCAGGACAGGATTTTCGCGGCGCATGGCCGCAGGCTCGAAAAACTGCTCACCGAAATGGGCGTCGATCACGACGTAAAGCTTTACAACGATGCGGGCCACAGCTTCATGAGCCGCAACCGCGGATTGCTCGCGTCGATCGGAAAAATCGGCCCGATGAAGGCGGCTTACAATCCCGACGCCGCCGAAGACAGTTGGAAGCGCATCGAAGCGTTCTTCGGCCGCCACCTCGGCCGGTAGGGAACGCTACTTGCCGCTCAAACCCACGGATTGGCGGGATTTCGCGATTCGCTCGCGCGAGGCCACCAGCGCTTCCACGTTCTTGGCGCCGCGGTAGCCCATCTGATCGGCCAGATATTCGGCCAGCTTGCGCTCCGAGATATTCGGCTTCTGCTTTCGTTTGTCTTCGGCCAGCTCGGCCAGCGTGGTCCGCAGGGTATCCTCGGAGTCCCTGAGCGTTTCCAAGATCGGGGAGGGGATCACAGAATTAATCGGCATGCCTTCACCTGTGTACTATTTGTATGTGCTTATCATAGCACAACCGGGTCGAACGTCTTGCATGCCTTAAGTCAAGCGAAATGCATCCGCTACCCGTGAAAGTTTTGTTCCCCACGCAACATTTTTATTCGGAAGGCGAGAGCTAACTCTGCGGGTCCTTCAAATGGGGATGCGTAGCGTAAAAGAAATCCATCCCGGGAACGCCGCGTGGCGTTTCATCGTCGAATAGCACCGACACCACCCCATAGAATGCGACGATCGTCCAGAACGCGCCGGTCCCGACCGGCGGCAACGCCGCCGTCATCGCTCCAACGACCAGCATCGCGATTGTGTCGCGCAACTGCCAGAGTTCCTGCATCTTGATCGCGACTCCCGGGCCCAACCCGCACCGCCGCGGGCGCGCGACGCCCTACTCTCCGGTCCAGTTGGGCTTTCGTTTCTGCGAAAACGCCAGCGGACCTTCAACCGCGTCCTTCGATCGAAACAGCTTCGCCTGCAAATCGTAATGCTTCGCCAGTGCCGCTTCGACCGGCATCCCAAGTCCGCTCATCGCCGCTTCCTTGGTCGCCTGCACCGACAATGGCGAGCATTCCATGATCTGCCCCGCCCACTTCTCAGCCGTGGCCATGAGATCCTTGAGCGGCACCACCTCGTTGGCGATACCGTAGCGAAGCGCGTCCGCGGCGCTGATGTGCTTGCCCGTAAGCATCATGCCCATCGCGATCTTGAGCGGAATCTGGCGCGGCAGGCGATGCACTCCTCCCGCCGCCGCCATCAGGCCCACGCGCGGTTCCGGCACTCCGAAGCGCGCGTGCTCGGCCGCAATGATAATATCGCAAGCGAGCGCGATCTCGAATCCACCGCCGAGTGCGAATCCGTTAACCGCCGCGATGATCGGCTTGTAAATATCGTAGCGCGCGGTAATCCCCGCGAAGCCGCCCTTGCCGCGAATGGACTCGGCCAGTTTCCCGCTATTCTCCGCGGTCCAGCGCAAATCGTTGCCGGCTGAAAACCCCTTGTCGCCGGCCCCCGTCACGATCGCGACCCACGCCGACTTGTCCGCGACGAAGTCGTCCCACACGCTGTCCATCTCGAGGTGACACGGCGGATGCAATGCGTTCATCCGCTCGGGCCGGTTGAACGTGATGTAGGCGATATGGTTGCGCTTCTCGTACTTGATGAATTTCAGATCCATTTCGTTTTTTCACTCCCTCGCTGATTCTTTCTATGCGTATTCTAATGCTCGTCGAGCAGTTCGAAAAAGGCGTCAATGCTTTGCATCAGTTGCCGCCTGATTTGTGCGCGGCTGCCTTCGATCAGATGCATCGTGACTCGCCCGCTGGTGCCGTCGGCCAGGCTGACCTGCGCATCCTCGACGCCCGCGATGCTGTCCGGATCGAAAATCCGCATCCCATAAACCAGCGATCCGCGCTGCGACGCCCCTTTGACCAAAGTCAGCTTACGCACCATCGGGCTCTACCTCGTTCATATCGGTTGCTCTATAGCATAACGTTGACAATCAAGGATGGTGCTCACAGAATCGCGCCGATGGATCAAATGTTAACTAAAATCCGACTGAGGAAAAAAACCCGATTCTTTCGGTTCGCTCCGCTCGCGGTCATTTCGGCGGCGTTCATGACGGCTTTCGCTGGCTGCGGTCTCGCCTACCAGGCCGGCACTCGCATCAAGGCGACGCGGATGTCGGATTCAATCCAGGTCGGCCAGACTTCGCCCGAGGTGCATCACGCTTGGGGCGAGCCCGACCTGCGAACCTATCTGCCGGGCGATACCGAGGTCTGGAGCTACCCCTACAAGCCCAACAGCAACGACCTCACGGCGGCGCTGCTGTACACCTCGTCCAAGGACGGCGACAAGGGTACCTTCCTCGATTTGAAGTTTGTCGGGGGCAAGCTCGTCTCATGGCAAGAGGCCGAGCATACGGTGCCGGCCAGGGGGCATACGGGCTTCAGCATGGGAATCAACGGCGGGCCGATCGGAAACGGGACCCAGACGCAGCCGGGAGCGGTGCATTACTGAGCATGGCCAATGGCTGCGCGACCGGTCAGCGCCAGGGGGGAACACTACTTGCAGGCAGCCGGAACCATCGTGTCTAATTGAGCGGGAACGGGGGAAATGGTGGTAAGTTCGGTGGGGTGGCATTGTCGTTGAAGATGACTCCATATGACTTGAATCCTTGCGGCTTGGCGCCGGCAGTTTCCGAACTTTCCTGGGGACTTGCCTGATGGCGACCGCCCGAAAAAGCTTCGAAGCAATCCTGCTGGACCGCTCGTGGGTCTCGGCGCAGGACCTCGACAAGGCGCGCCAACGCAAGAAGCCCGGCCAGGAGCTGGCCGACGTGCTGGTCGAGATGGGCGCGCTGGAGCCGCAGCGCCTGTCGCGCGCGCTTGCGCAGGAATACCGGCTGCCGTTCCAGGCCCATATCGACGAGCATTCGCTCGACCCGGGTCTGGTCGCGAAGATTCCGATCAACTACGCCAAGAAAAACCGCGTGCTGCCGCTATCGAGCATCGACGGCACGGTAACCGTGGCGATCGCCGACCCGGCCAACTATGAGCCGCTCGATGACTTGCGAATTCTGTATGGCGCGCAGATACATCCGCTGGTCGCGCCGGCCGAAGTAATCGCCGAAGCAATCAACCGCGCGTACGACCAGGCTTCGGCCACCTCGGCCGAAGACCTGATGATCGATCTCGCCGAAGAGCGGCTCGACGTGGTCGCCAGCGAACTGGCGTCGGAGCCGCTGGACTTGCTCGAGTCCGACGATTCGGCGCCGATCATCAAGCTCGTCAACGGTATCCTGTCGCAGGCGGTCAAGGACCGCGCGAGCGACATTCATATTGAAGTTTTCGAAAAGGAAATGGTGGTGCGCTTTCGCGTCGACGGGATGATGTACGACGTGTTGTCGCCGCCCAAGCGCTTCCAGCCGGCGATCACGTCGCGGGTCAAGGTCATGGCGGGACTCAATATCGCGGAGAAGCGCCTGCCGCAGGACGGCCGAATCCGGCTGCGCATCGCGGGCCGCGACATCGACTTGCGCGTGTCGTCGATACCGACGGCGTTCGGCGAGCGGATCGTGCTGCGCCTGCTCGACCGCGCGCAGGCGGTGGAAGCCATCAACCTCGACCATCTTGGATTTTCCGGCGACAACCTGCAGCGCGTTGACCGGCTGATTCGGCAGAGCCACGGGATCATCTTGGCGACCGGGCCGACCGGCTCGGGCAAATCGACGACGCTGTACGCGTGTCTGAGCCGAATCAACTCGCCCGAGAAGAACATCATTACGATCGAGGATCCGATCGAGTACCAGTTGCGCGGGGTCGGCCAGATGCAGGTGAACCCGAAGATCGAGCTGACCTTCGCCAGCGGTCTGCGTTCGATTCTGCGCCAGGATCCCGACGTGATCATGGTCGGCGAAATCCGCGACAGCGAAACCGCGGAAATCGCAATCCAGGCCGCCTTGACCGGCCATCTGGTGTTCTCGACGCTGCACACCAACGATTCGTTTGGCGCGGTGACGCGCTTGGTGGACATGGGGATCGAGCCGTTCCTGGTCTCATCCTCGATTCTCGCCGTGCTCGCGCAACGCCTGGTCCGCAAGCTCTGCGTTGATTGCCGCGAGCCCTATCGGCCCAGCGAAACCGAACTGGCGCGGATCGGGCTCAAGGGGCTGGACACTACCGCCAAGGTCTGCCGCCCCAAGGGATGCCGCAATTGCCGCAACACCGGCTATCGCGGGCGAATGGCAATACAGGAACTGATGATCATGGACGATGAAATCCGAGCGCTGGTGATGCAGAATGCCGACGCCGCGACGCTGCGCCGCCACTGCACCGGCCACGGGATGACGCTGCTGCGCCAGGACGGCGCGGGCCGCGTGCTGCACGGCGAGACCTCGATCGAGGAACTGCTGCGAGTCACGCAGGAAGACATCGACTAGCGCGCCCGCTTAAGTTTTTTTCACCGATGCCAGTATTTGCCTATCGAGGACTTGGCGCCGACGGCCGCTCTGTCAACGGCGTGGTTGACGCCGATAACGCGCGGACCGCGCGCGGCAAACTGCGCGCGTCGGGAATTTTTCCCACCGACCTCAACGAAGAATCCACCGCCGCCGAGCGCGAGACCGCCAAGCGTGAATGGCTGCCGTCGCTGTGGCGCCACAAAATGCCGGCCTCGGACCTGGCGCTGCTGACCCGCCAGTTGAGCGCGCTGCTCGGCGCGGGCGTGCAGTTGGTCGATTCGCTCGGCACGCTCAGCGATCAATCGACGCGCGCCGCGACCAAGCGGATGCTCTCGCAGGTGCGCGAGCGGGTGCGCGAGGGATCGTCGCTGGCCGACGCGCTGACCAATCATCGCGACGTATTCTCCGACCTCTACATCGGGATGGTGCGCGCCGGCGAGCAGGCCGCGGCGCTCGAGTTGGTGCTGGACCGGCTCGCCGAGTATAGCGAGCGCCAATCCGAGTTCGTGACCAAGGTGCGCGGCGCGCTGACTTATCCGATCATAATGATGTGCGTGGGCGCGGCGATCATGGCGTTCCTGGTCGCCTACGTGGTGCCGCAGGTGGCGACGATTTTCGAGCAACAGCATGCGGCGTTGCCGCTGGCGACGAGGATCCTGATTGCATTTTCAGCGATCGTCACCGGCTACTGGATCCCACTGCTGCTGTTGTTGGTGGGGACAGTGGCGGGAATCAGCGCCGCGATGGCGACGCCGCGCGGCCGGCGCGCGTACGACACCGCGATCCTGAAGGTATGGTACATCGGGCCGACGATGATTCGAATCATCTGCGCGCGCTTCGCGCGGACCCTGGCCACCTTGCTCGCCAGCGGCGTCCAGTTGCTGCCGGCGCTCGACGCGGTCAAAGGCGTGGTGACCAACGGTCTGCTCAAGGACGCCGTCGAGCAGAGCCGTGAAAGTATCCGCGAAGGCCACGGGATGGGGCAGACGCTGGCGCAGAGCGGGCTTTTCCCGCCGCTGCTGATCGAAATGATCCGCGTCGGCGAACGTTCCGGGGAACTGGAGCGGATGCTCGAGCGGGTGGCCGACAATTACGAGCGTGAGGTCGCCCACTCGCTGAGCCAGATGACCACCGTGCTCGAACCGGTGATGACGATAGCGATGGCGGCTGTTATTGTGTTCATGATGCTGGCGGTGCTGATGCCAATCTTCCAGCTCAACCAGTTGATGCAATGACCAACGCCCCGGAGGTAACCGCAATGAGGTCACGCCGATACCATCAGGATGGATTCACCCTGATCGAAATCATGGTGGTTATTCTGATCCTCGGGCTGCTGGCGACAATCGTCGTCCAGAGCCTGCGCGGCGCCGCCGACAAAGCCAAGCACGTCAAGGCGCAGGCCGACCTCGCCGAGCTCAAGACCGCGCTCGATCGCTACTACCTCGACAACGGCTACTACCCGAGCACCGATCAGGGTTTGAACGCGCTGGTCTCGCCGCCGACCAACGGCCGCGTGCCCAGCAACTACGAAAGCGGCGGCTACATAGAACGGCTTCCGGCGGATCCATGGGGAACCGCCTACTTCTACCAGAGCGATGGGAACTCGTACGTGTTGAAGTCGTTCGGCCCCGACGGGGTGGAAAGCGCGGACGATGTAGACGCCAGCCAATCGTCGTGATGGCGCCATGAAATCGAGGCCGGGTCCAGCTTCGCGGCGCGCCAGGGCGAGCGCGCGGGCGCGTTTCGGCGCATCGGTGAAATCCGCGGCGCCGGGCTTCACGCTGCTCGAAATCGCGATCGTAATCTTCATCATGGGCCTGATGCTGACGCTGGTGCTACCGTATATGGGCGGATTTCGTGAGGCCGCGCTGCGCAGCCAGGCGCGCCGGCTGGCAGGCCGCGCAACTTACATGTTCGATGAGGCCACCGGCCACAAACTCGTCCTGCGGCTCATCTTCGACTTGGACAACAATCGCTACCTGGCCGCGCAGCTCGATCCGTATGCGGTCAAGCCCGTGTTCGCGGCGGATAACAGCCTCGGCGGACGGCCGGTAACGATGCCGGCGGCGATTCGGATTCGCGATGTAACCATCGAAGGAATCGGCACCGTCAATCGCGGCACGGTCGCGACCACTTTTTATCCCGAGGGCTACGTCGATGCGACCGTGGTGCATCTCGATGACGCATCGGGCGACGTGATGACGCTGGAATTTTCTCCACTGACGGGTCAGGTCGCGATCATCGCGGGCGACGTGATGCCGTCGGGGATGTCGCGGTGAATCTTCTTCGCCGGCGCGCGCGCGCGTTTACTCTGATCGAGGTGATGGTCGCGATTGCGATCCTCGGCATCGCGCTGCTCGGCCTGCTGGGACTGCATCACCAGAGCATCCAATCCGTGATTCGCGCTCAAGAAACGACGCGAGCGTCGATGCTGGCGCAGGCGGTGATGACGGAGGCGGAGATCGAGCGATTTCCGGATATCGGCTTCAGCAAAGGCGATTTCGCAGCGTCGTTTCCCGGCATGTTCCGCGACTTCCGATGGGAACGGACGGTCGCGCCCTCGGGCATGTTTCCCGATGTCCGCAAGGTCATGGTTACCATCCACTATGGTCCCGGGTTGACCCAAACCTTCTCGGTGGTCGAGTTCCTGCATTCGCCGATTCCGCCCGATACCGGCCAGGGACAGGTGGTGACGCCATGACCAGCCGGCGTACCCGGAGGCATCAGGCGCCGCGCGGCTTCACCCTCATCGAGATGATGCTCGCGATTGGCGTGCTGGCATTGATCCTCGCGATGCTTGCGAGCTCGTTCCACACCATCGCGCAGAGCAAGGTGCACGCTGAAGGGCGGCTCATGGTCGACCGCGAAGGCCGCGCGCTGCTGTGGCAAATGAGCAGGGAAGTCACCAATATCGTGCAGACTCCCTACGCGCTCAGCCATGTCGCGCTGGTCGGCGCCGGACACATGGGCAATGGCCTGCCGATCGATAGCATCACGATGTCCACGTTCAGCGCAGGGCATCGCCGCGCGCTTACCGGGATGACGCCGGAGAATATCGTCGCCTACAATTTGACTCCGAATCCCGACCAGCGGGGCTGGTACCTGCTGCAACGCTCGCAGCAGAGTGGATTGCTGACTTCCACAGCCAAGGCGCAAACGATGGTGCTCGCGGACAATGTGCTCTCGCTTCATATCCGTTATTTTGACGGCCAGCGCTGGGGCGAGAGCTGGGATTCGTCGAGTCTGCAGCTTCTACAGCAGTTGCCGGTCGCGGTGGCGATCCAGATTCAGATGGCCGCGCCGGGCGGCCACGTGATGGACTTCGCGACGCAAGTCACCGTGCCGATGGGAATAGCCCAGTGGTAGGGAAGCCGCGAAAGAATGAGCGCGGCGTGGCGATCCTGGCGGTGCTGCTGGGAGTCACGCTGATGACGCTAATCGTGGTGGATTTCGCGATGACCTCGGGACTCGGATTCGTGTCGGCGGCGAATCAGGCCAACGAGTTGCGCGCCGGTTATCTGGCGCGGTCGGGAATCAATATCGGGCTGGCGCTGCTGGCCCAGGACGAGCGCTCCAAGCAGCAGCAAACGACAACCACTGCATCGCCGTGCGAAAGCTTCAACGACATATGGGCGGCGCCGTTTCCGCCGATGCCGGTGGAGGGCGGCAAGGTCTCGTTGTCGATCGTGGACGAAGCCCGCAAGCTCCCAATCAATGCGATGATCGATCAAAACGGCGCTCTCAACCCGGCTGCGATTGCGAAAGTACAGCGGCTGTTCACGATCCTCGACGTGAATACCGACCTGATTCAAGGTATCATCCAGTGGATTACGCCGATCGGCGCCAACGCGTCGGGTGGCGGCGGCCAGTTCTACATGCGCCTGATACCGCCATATCAGCCGCGCTACGGCCCGATGCCGACGATCGGCGACTTGCAAATGGTCCAGGGATTCAACGAGGCAATCTTCAATCGGGTGAGCCCGTTTCTGACCGTGATGCCCGAGCCGGCGGTGAACGCCAACACTGCGGCGCCGCAAGTGATTGCCGCGCTGGAGCCGGAATTGATGGAGGATCAGAAAATCGTGCAGGAGATTGTCGAAGCCCGCGCGATTCGGCCGTTCACCCAACCCACCGACATCATGAATCTTCCCGATGTCGGCCCGATAGGAACGAACCTTTCCAAGGACGTGGCCATGAACAGCCAATTCTTTACGATTAACGGGACCGGAACTTTTGCGGGCGCGCGCAAAATCATTACCGCAACCTTCCATCGCGAGACCACCGGCATCGGCACGCTCGCTGCGTGGCATGAAGACTAGGGTGCAGAGCGCTTAATGGCTCAACGAATACTTGCGCTGGAGTTCGTGGGCGACCTGGTGCGCGCGGCGGTCGCGGAGCGCTCGTGGAATTCGTTCATTCTCGCCGGCGTGTACGAGAAGGTCCGCGCCGATGACGAGACCGATCTCAGCGGCGCGCTGGCGCGTCTGGTCGCCGAGGCCGGCCAGCCCGACATTGTGATATCCGCCCTGCCTGCCGATTCCGTCGCCAAACGCCTGCTCGAACTGCCGTTCAAGGATGGGCGCCGGCTGCATCAGGTGGTTCCCTTCGCGCTGGAAGAGCACCTGCCCTTCCCGGTCGACAATGGCACGGTCGCATTTACCCGCGTGGGGCGCGACGGCGACCATACGCTGGTCATGGCTGCGATGGTGCGCAAGACCGACCTGCAGCATCATCTCGATTTGCTGCAGAAGGCGGGACTCGATCCCAAGATCGTCACGCTGGCGCCGCTTGCGCTGGCCGCGATGTTCACCCGCGCGCAAAACGGCGCCAAGCCAATGGCGCACCTGGTGGTCGAAGGCGACGAGTCATCCACCTCGGTCGTGCTCGTCGATCTGGGGGGAACGCCGCGCGCGATGCGTTCGATGACCGGCGGCCTGATGACCTCCGACGGATCGGTGGTCTCGCAGGACGCAGCCGCGCCGATTCTCAACTCCGTGCGTCAGACCTTGCTCGCGCATGGCGAGGAAATGGATCAGACCGAGGTGATCCTCGCGGGTGCGGCGGCTGCGTGTCCGCAAGTGCGTGGACTGCTCTCCGATTCGCTGGCGATGCCGGTCCGTGACGGCGGCCGGTTCGATTACACCGGGATCTTCGAAGGCTCGGTGCCTGATACGGGCAAGTATTCGTCGTGCGTCGCGATGCTGCTCGGCGAGTTGCCCAGCAAGCCGCTCGATTTGATCAATTTCCGGCAGGGCGAATTCCTGTTTCGCGGCCGCGTCAGCGGCGATCTCAGCCCCTTCTATACCTCGGGAATCCTTGCCGCCGCGCTGTTGGGCGTGATCCTGTTTCATTTCGCCCTCGGCGTGTACGCCAATCTTCATCGGCTCAGCCAGCTCAACGCACAAATCGCCGCCGTCGCCGGGCCGGTCCTTGGCCAAACCGATCCCGCCAACGCCAGGGCGCAGTTGAAGACCGACATCGCGAAGATGAATCATCGGCTGACTCTAATCGGCGGCAACCTGACTCATTCGCCGCTGGACACCCTGGCGGCGGTGTCGCAAGCCCTGCCGCCCCGATTTCCGGTCGAGATGGCCGACGTTCAGATCGATTCCAACGGCTTGCGCGTGACCGGCCAGGCGGATTCGTTCACAACCGTCGCTCAAGCCAAAGAAGCGCTGGGCAAAAGCGGCTACTTCGGCTCGATCGAAGTCGCCCATGCCAAGGCGGGATCGGATCCCAGCAAGGTGGATTTTCGGATGGACGCAAACTTCAAGGGCGCAACCCCGGCGAATCCGCGCGACGACGCCGACCAATGAGCGCGACGAGTAGCTGCAATGCTTAGAGAATGGATCGACAATTTGCGCGCGCGAGCAATGGATTTGCTCGGCCCTTATCTCAAGCAAGCCGCTACTCTCGTCGATCCGCTGATCGCGCAGGCGCGCGGCCGCTACCAGAAACTCGAGACCCGCGAACGCATCCTGGTGCAAATCGCCGCCGGCCTGGTCGGTGTTTTTCTCATCTACAACCTGATCTACATGCCGATCGTGGATCTGAGCTCGGGGCTGCGGAACAAGATTGTCCAACGACAACAGGATCTCGCCGAAGTTCGCCGGCTCGCCGCCACTTATGCGCAGCTCAAGGCTGAGCTTGCCTCTGCCGAGCGTCACACGGTTCCGCTGGGCAAGGATTTCTCGCTGTTTTCCGTCGTCGAAGCGTCGCTGACCAAGAGCGTCGGACGCGCGAAGATCGGATCGATCACGCCCGGCTCCGATCGCAAGCTTACCGACGGGTTCACCGAGTACAGCGTGCAGTTGAAGCTGGACAACGTGAATCTCGCGCAGTTGATCGATGCGCTTTACGGAGTCACTTCGCTGGCGATGCCGATCGGCGTCTCGAACATTCGCATCCAGCGCCGCACCCAGGACACGCATTCCTACGACGTTGACCTCACCTGTGTTGCGCTCGCCAAGAATACCTGATGCGCCCGGGAATTTGTCCGCGCAATACCGACGAACCCGTCTCGTTCGAGTCGGTTACGCAGTTGTCGGACTGACGCTTTTCACCGCGTACCTGATTGCCACCTTTCCCTACTCCGCGACTCTATCGAAGGTCCTCGCGCCGATGGGCCTCGAGGTTTCAAGCGCCAGTCAGAGCGCCAGCTTTCCCTTCGGCGCCCGGCTGGCCGGCGTCCGCCTGAGTTCGACCCGGTCCGCGTCTGCCGGTCCGCTGATCGAGAGCCCGGCCGTCACGATCGCGCCCGCGTTTCTCTCGATGCTGACGTTGCATCCCGGCGTTCGGGTAAAAGCCGCGCTCTACGACGGCGTCGTGAACGTCACCCTGCGCCCCAGCGGCGGCGGCACTGCTATCAGCTACGAGCTCGACTCCGTGGATATAGCCAGTCAGCGCCTGATCGCGATTCCCGGCGCGGCGGCCGCGGGCACGCTTTCTGGCAGCGGCAACCTGTGGCTGTCTTCCGGCGACGCCGCCCAGACCGGCGACGGCGAATTGAGCGCCGCGGGACTGACGCTCACGTCGCCGTTTGCGGCCTCGCCGATTCAACTTGGCGACGGGCATTCAAAGTTCAAATTGGATCAAGGCACGCTAACAATAGAAGAATTGAAGACCAGCGGCGGCGACTTGGCGCTGACCGCCGTGGGCACCATCCAGCTCGCGCCCGACCCGGGTCAAAGCGAACTCGCGATCGAATTCACTCTCTCCCCGGCTCCGGCCGCGGCCTCGCAGTTGGCGGCCCTGCTCGCGATGCTGCCGCATCCCCCCGGTCCGCAGCCCTATCGATTGACCGGCACGCTCAACAACCCGCGAATCAGCTGACGGATTGACATAGCCGCTCACGCCGGCGCGGACTTGAAGAATTCCGCCACCGCCTCCTTGTAATGTTGGTCGCCGGGAGCGCTCAAATGATCGCGTCCTTCCAACATCACAAGTTTGCTGCCCGCAATCGCATCGCGCAGCAGCGTGGGATTACCGACCAGCACGTCCTTGGTCCCGATTACGATCATGACCGGCACGCGAATTTTCTTCGCCGCAATGTGCTCGGCCATAAGACCCTCGCGGTCCGCGCCCATGCACGCCGCCAATGCCTTCAAGTCGTTGCCGGTGCTCTCCGCGAATTGGCGAAACTCCCTTGCCCGCTGATCCGTAACTCCTGAGATATTTTCGGCGAGCAGCGCATCGACGATCGGTTTGCGGCTGAAAGATGGCGCCGTCGCCGACGCCGCCCCGATTCCGCCGAGCACGGCCGCGCGCAAACGCTCTGGATGCGACATCAGCAGGCCCGTCACGATTCGTCCGCCCATCGAATAGCCCATGATCAGCGTGCGCTTGATTCCCAGATGATCCATCAGCCGGATCACGTCCTCGCCCATGGTCTCGCCGCCGTACGCGGCGGAATCGTGCGGCTTGCCGCTTTTGCCGTGGCCGCGGCAATCCAGTGCGACGACGCGGTAATGCGGTGCAAGCGCGGTGAACCAATTCGTCGCGCCCCAGTTATTCTCCGCGCGCGAGGCGAAGCCATGCACCAGCACCACCGGCTCGCCGCCCCCGTGTTCCTCGAAGTAAATCTGCACACCGTTGGAATCGAAGTAAGCCATCGTTCAACACTCCTGGTTGGGCTGTGCCTGTCTGTCTTGCAGCCATAATCGAATAGCCGCACAATCTGCACAAATCAAACTCGCGCGAACTTCGGATTTTGGGGATGAACTATTCAGCCTGACCCCCGCGGATTTGGCGTGCTACACATACGCTATGGTCAACCGCCAGGATATCCCGTACTCGCCGCGCTCGCCCGCAACCCAGCGACGCTCGCCATCTTTTTTTAATACTGGCCTCCCGTGCCAACGGGTCTTAACACTGGCTATCCGTGCCCACGGGTAATTTTTGACGGAACAAAGCTAGCCCTGGAGCAGAGCCGTCCCAAAACCACTACCGATGGTATAAATTGTCCTTTCCGGCTCCATTCGATCAATCAGAATCGCGCACTAGCCCAGCTCGTCAGCTTGGCAAACTGAACCGGTACAGGACTTTCAGATGGCATCAAACCAAAAACTCGGCCTTCAGACCTCCATCGACGCCGGCCCGCTTGCCGGCCGCCTCGCACTCATCCGTGAGGCCGAGGACCTCGGCTACACCTCGCTGTGGGTTGCGGAGGTCAGCGGACCCGACGCGTTCGTCAGTCTCGCCGCGCTTGCGGCCAACACCCGCAAAGCTGAGCTGGCCACCGGAGTCATACCGATTCAAATTCGCACGCCTGGCGCGATGGCGATGGGATTCCTGACGATCAACGAGCTATCCGGCGGCCGCGCCATCGCGGGTCTGGGCGTGTCGAGTCCGGTAATCGTCGAGCGATGGCACGGCGCGTCGTATCGCAAGCCGGTCACCGCGATGCGCGAATGCGTCACGATCATGCGCCAGTTGTTCACCGAGGGCCGCTCGAAGTTCCAGGGCGAAGTGTACAAGTCTGATTTCCGCCTCGGTATGCGAATCACGGCGCCGCATCCGCCGAAAATTTATCTGGCGGCCCTCAATGCCCCGATGCTTCGACTCGCCGGCGAAGTTGCCGACGGGGTCTTGATGAACTACTCGCCGCCCGAGGCAATCGCGCCGATGGTGAAGCATATCCATGAGGGCGCCCGCGCCGCGGGGCGCGAGCCGTCCGCCGTTGACGTGGGCATCTACGTCCGCATGTGCATCACCGAGGAAGAGGACAAAGCCGTCGATTCGTTCCGGCGCGAGCTGGCCGGCTATGCGTTCGTGGACAGCTACAACAAGATGTTCGCGCGCTACGGTCTGGCGGCAGAGTTCGACGAGGTGCGCCGGCTTTGGCGCGAGGCCAAGCGCGACGAGGCTCCCAGAGCCATCACGGAGGAGTCGTGCCGCAAGATCGCGGTGTTCGGCAAGGCTCAAGCTGGCCGCGATTTCGTCGCGAGATTCCGCGCTGCCGGCGTGACGCATCCGGTGGTGTTTCCGATCGGACCGGCCGCCACCGCATCGCGCGATTATCCAAACACGATGCGCGCGCTGGCGGGAGCTTAAACGCCCGACGCCATCTACTTTCCCTGGTAGTTTGGCTTTCGCTTCTCCATGAATGAGCGCGGGCCTTCCTTCGCGTCCTCGGACCTCATCACTTCGCGCGCAATTTCGTTCTCGATTTTGAACGCCTCCTCGTAGGGACGGCCCGAGGTCCGCCGCACCGCCTCTTTGATCTTCCGCACCGCCAACGGCCCGTTCTGCGCGATTGTCGCCGCGAGTTCTTCCGCCTTCGCCATCAGTTCTTCCTGCGCCACGACGTAGTTGACCAGGCCCAGGCGCCACGCCTCCTGCGCATCGATCCGGTTGCCGGTCAGCAGAATCTCCATCGCCTTGCAGTATGGAATCTGGCGTTGCAGCCGGGCCAGCGAGCCGGCCGCCGGGATGATCGCCCACTTCACCTCCTGCAGCCCGAAGCTCGCGTTCTCCGCCGCGACTCGAAGATCGGTTGCCTCGATCAATTCCATTCCGCCCGCGATGCAAAACCCGTTGACCGCGGAAATTACCGGCTTGTCCATGTCGTAGCCGCGCAGCAATGCGATGTCGCCGAGCTTGCGCTCCGCGAGCAGCTTGGCATCCCACTCGTCCTGCGGCTTTCGCGCGCCGGTCAACAGCGGAATCAAGCGCCCCAGATCGGCGCCGGCCGAGAATGCGATCTTGCCCGCGCCGGTCACGATCGTCGCCCTGATTGCGCCGTCGCCGTCGATCTCCTTCCACGCCGCGGCGAGGCTGACGAGCATTTCGGGATTCAGCGCATTGTGGACCTCGGGCCGGTTGAGAGTGAGATAGGCGACGTGATTCCGTTTTTCGAAGATTAACGCGGGCATGATGCGCTCCTTTTCCGTGCGCTGTGACGAACTCACGCAAGCGCGCAGCGGCCCCGCGAAGTTACCACCAAACAGTCGTCGCCGGCCACGCCCCTTTACCCGGCGTTTCGCGGGCCGTTATGATCCTGCGAGACTCCCGACCTTGCGCACACAGAGGAGTCATAAGACTGCGATCCGATTGAACGCTGAATCGACCATCGCCGCGCCTCCCGCTGCAAGCGAGTTGGCGTTCCCCGACGCTCGCCAACTGCGCTCCCGCGACGTGTTCCGCCTGCTCGCGCGTGCGTGGCCGTTTATCCGCCCCTATCGCCGCCATTTCGTCTATCTATTCCTGGCGACGCTGCCGCTGCTGCTTGGCGGACTGCTGGCGCTCGACCTCACGCGCGTTTTCTTCGACGTCGTCGGTCATGGCAACGCCCTGACGCCCGCGCAGGCGTGGATGCTTCACCTGCCGTTGCATGCGGACCGGCGGATCGTCCTGATTCATGCATGCACTGTCGGCGGGATTGCGGCGGTTGCGGCCCTGATCGTGAGCGCATTCACTCTCGGCTACGCGGTGTGGATTTTACAGCGCATCAGCAGTCTCTTCCGCGTCAATCTGTACACCCGCATGCAGGAACTGAGCGTGCGCTTTCATTCCGAGGAGAAGATCGGCGACGCGATTTTCCGGATGTTCCAGGACTCCGCCGCGATTCCCAATGTCATCAACGGCTTGGTCGTTCAACCGCTGATTTTCATTCCCGTCGCCACCGCCTCGATCCTTTACCTGGTCTGGTACGACTACCGGATGGCGCTGATCGCCGTTGTGCTGATCCCTGCCAACCTTATGCTGGCGTGGATGTTCGGCGATTCGATGCGCCGCGCTTTCATCCGTGAGCGCGAGACGACGGCGCGCGCCACAACGCGGATCGAAGAAACCCTCGCGTCGATCAAAACTGTCAAAGCCTTCGGCGCCGAGGCTGGCGAGGCGGATACCTACGCGCGCGACAATTGGGACGCATTCATTGCCGCCCGCCGCGCCCGCCTGATGCTCGCGCGATACCGTGTCATGACCAACACCGTTCGCGGTCTCGCTTACGTTGCGGCGCTGTACGTCGGCGCCGGGGAAGTGATGGCCGGTGGCGCCGCGGGCCTCGCCCGCGCGGCCGTTTCGCTGGGACTGTTCCAGGGTTCGCTCGCGCTGTTTGGCAGCGTCAGTGCGCGCGCGCGAAATCTCACCGACCTGTGGGGCAGCATGCAGGACGTGGTCGTCGCGATATCGCGCGTGCTCGAGATGATCCGCCAAACGCCGGAGCAAAGCGCCAGCAGCGGCCGTGGAATCCCGCCAAAGACCGCGGCGGTTCTGGCCTTCGACCGCGTGACCTTCGGCTACGACCCGCGCACGCCCGTCCTCACCGGCGCAAATCTCGAGGCTCGCGTCGGGCAAATCACCGCGATCGCCGGCCCCAGCGGCTCCGGCAAAAGCACGATCATCTCGCTCATCGTGAGATTTATCGATCCCACGGCGGGTAGCATCCTGCTCGACACCGAACCGATTCGCGACTTCGATCTTCCGGCGTGGCGCGGCATGCTTTCCGTCGCGCTGCAGGAAAATCCGCTCTTCACCGCGACCCTTCGCCACAACCTCGCGTACGGGCGCCCGAACGCATCGACCGCCGAAGTTGCCGAAGCGATTCACCGCGCAGGCCTCAGTGACTTCGTTCGCTCGCTGCCGGCCGGCCTCGACACGATGCTCGGCGAGAAGGGCTCTAAACTCTCGACCGGGCAGGCGCAGCGGCTCGGCCTGGCACGCGCGATTTTACGCGACGCGCCAATTCTGTTGCTCGACGAACCGACCTCGGCCCTGGATGTAGCCACCGAAGAGATCGTAATGCGCGGCGTGCGCGATTGGGTCAACGAGGCGCCCAGGCGGCGCATGGCGATCATCGCGACGCATCGCCACACTACTGCGTCTCGCGCCGACCGAATCTACCAGCTTGCCGCCGGTCGGCTCGTTGCCGCCGACGGCTCCGCCCTCGACGACACCCCAGTGCGCGAGGCGAGCCAGTGAAAAGTGAAAAGTGAAAACGCCTGACGCCGTCGCATCCGCCGCAGACCCGGCGCCGTCGCCGCGCGACTCGCGCACGAATCTTCTTTACGCCGGCGAACAGGCTCCGCTCACTTGGCGCGAGGCCTGGCGCTTGCTCGCCAAGAGCTGGCCGTTCATCAGCCGCTATCGCCGCCTTGTTGCGATCAAATGCGCGCTGGTTTTCGTCTCGCTGACCTTCTTTCTGATGACGCCGTGGCCGCTGAAAATCGTCATCGACAACGTGATCGACGCCCACCCGCTGACCGGCATTCCAGCCGCCATTCTGACTCCGATCGCCGGCGCCAGCCGGACCTCTCTGCTCATCGCCGTCACGATGTTTCTGGTGCTGGCCGTGATTTTGATCGGGATGGCCGCCGGGAACGCGCACTCGCTCGGCACCGACGTGGCCAGCGGCGGCCTCGACCAGGCCGGCCTCACCGCCAACGACGCCAACGACGGCGGCAGCCTGTGGAGCGGTCTGTTCGGCTACCTCGAGGCGCGCGTCACGATCGATCTCACGCAGCGGATGAACCAGTCGGTGCGCACCGCGATCTATGAGCGATTTTTACGCTCGCCGCTGGCGCTTTACGCCGATCAGAAAATTGGCGACGCCGTTTTCCGCGTGATGTACGACAGCGCGTCGATCGGCCCGGTATTTTATCGCGGCGTGCTGGCGCCAATCATGTCGCTGTTGATGTTCGTGATGGCGTTGATCGTGCTTTCCGCACAATTCAGCAACCAGCCCGTGATCGTCGTCGTCGCGATTCTCTTTCTGCCCGTGGTCGCCATCGGCAGCAGCCTCTTTGGACGCGCGCTGCGCAACCAGAGCCAGTCGATGCGCGAAAGCGGCAGCAACGTGATGGCGGCGTTCGAGGAGCGCATCGCGCAGGTCCTGCTCATCAAGGCATTCGGACAGGAAAACCGCGAGACCGCCGCCGTCGATACCGCCAGCTGGGAGTCCTATCGCGCGACGCTCCGGATGCTCGCGATCGGATTTGTGCTCGCGATCGTGCTCGCTCCCGCCTGTAGCCTGCTGATCGGATACTGCCTCTACTATCTTATGATGCAGGTGATTGCGGGCCGGATGACGCTCGGCGATATCGTCCTGCTCGCGAGCTACGCAGCGATGCTGGCCCGTCCGATGGCCACGATCGGCAACACCTGGGCCGCGATGCAGGCGTCGGTCGCGGGACTCCGGCGGGTGCATAGCGTACTCGACAACTTGCCTGAGCCGGTCGCCGACGCAGGCCACGATGGACTCGGCGGACGCGTCGGCAACCTGGAATTCAGCGGCGTCGCTCTGGGCTACGGCACTGCCACCGTGCTCAGCGGAGTCACGATGTCGATGCGCGCCGGCCAGATGGTTGCGCTGGCGGGACCCAGCGGATGCGGCAAGACTACGCTCATCTGCTCGATCCCGCGTTTTATCGAACCGTCGGCGGGAACGATCGCCTTCGACGGCGTCGATTCGCGCGCCGTTGCGCCCGACTCGATTCGCGCACGCGTCGGATTCGTATTTCAGAATGAGTCGCTGTTCTCGATTTCGATCGAGGACAACATCCGCTACGGAAGCGCTGGCGCGTCGATGGCCGACGTTCGCGAAGCGGCCGCGATGGCCGGTGCGGCGGAATTTATCGATCGGCTCCCCGACGGATACTCGACGATGCTCGGGCGCCGTGGCGCGCGCCTCTCGGTCGGACAGAAACAACGAATCGCCATCGCGCGCGCCCTGCTTCGGCGGCCGGAAATAATCGTACTCGACGAACCGGCCGCGCCACTCGATCCCGGCTCGGAATCCGATCTCATAACAACGCTGGCCGCGCTCGCTCGCGATCGAATCGTCATCATCGTCGCCCATCGCCCCGACACCCTGGCCGCTTGCGACCGCGTGTTCTTCATTCACAGCGGGGCGATCGCCGCCTCCGGGACGCATGCACACCTGCTCGCGACCAACCTGGCCTACCGGGCCTATCTGGCGCAAACCGCCGCCGAAATCCCCGCCTGACTCCAGCCGGCCGATTGCTCCCGCCGGATAGTTCGTCTTTTGCCGGAGCAGCGCGCCCTGTTAAACTTGGCCGGAGAGAGACGCACACGGTTGGATTGATCCCTTGCCGAATAATAGAAAAACGACCGACGCCGCCATCGAAGGATCTGAAAAGACTGAAAAGCCGCGCGTCGTCATCGACTTCGACCTGCTGCGCACCTATGCCGGGCAAAATTTCCGCGACCTCGGTGGTCATCCCGCCGCCAATCGCCGCCACGTCCGCGCCGGCCGGATATTCCGCTCATCGCATCTCGCCCAAGTTCCGCCTGAAAGCCCCATCAGCCGGCTCAAGCTCCGCACCCTCGTCACTCTCCAGAGCCGCGCCGAAGTGAAACACCTGGGCGCGCCCGAGCCCGCTTCGCGCCTCGGCGTGCGATGGGAACACATCCCAATGGGCGACGAATGGTTCAACGACCAGGGCTACACGGAAATCGCCGCTCAAACCGGCCCCGATCATCTGGCGCTCGTGACGGGCTTTCGGCGCGACTGGCGCCGCTTCTTCAAACTGCTCGCCGAGCGCGACGTTTATCCGCTGCTCTTCCATTGTTCCGCCGGCCGCGACCGCACCGGAGTTGGCGCCGCGATGCTGCTGTCGATGCTCGGGGTCGCTCGCAATCGAATCGTCGCCGACTTTCTCGAAAGCAACCTGGTCTTCACCAAGGTTCCGCTCACAGCCGCGCAACTCGATCCGCTCTTCGACCTCATCGATGAGAACGGCGGCATCGAAGGTTTCATGCGCGAGGTGATCGGCCTCGCGCCCGGCGAAATCGCCATCATTCAGGAAAATCTGCTGGAAGATTGAGCGCGCCGGCCGCTCGCAGTCCAAGCGAGCGATCAAGCGGGCAGGTAGCCGTCGCGCAGCAGCGACTTGGCGATGATCATCCGCAGCACTTCACTGGTGCCCTCGCCGATTTCCGAGAGCTTGGCGTCGCGCATGTAGCGCTCGACCGGGAAATCGGTGACGTAGCCGTAGCCGCCGTGGATCTGCACGGCTTTGATCGTTGACCACATCGCGGTTTCCGACGCGAACAGCTTTGCCATCGCAGCCTCGCGCGCGAACGGCTTGCCCGCATCCTTGAGCGCGGCGGCGCGGCAGATGAGCACCCACGACGCGTCGATTCTGGTCGCCATGTCCGCGAACATCCACTGGATCGCCTGGAACTCGGCGATTTTCTTGCCGAACTGCGCGCGTTCGAGCGCGTATGCGCGGGCTTCTTCGAATCCGCCGCGCGCGATTCCCGCCGCGAATCCGGCGATTCCGATTCGCCCCGCTTCGAGCACCTTGAGCGTCTGTCTGTAGCCGGCGCCGAGTTCGCCGACCAGGTTGCGCGCCGGCACGGTGACGTTTTCAAAGATGACCTCGGCGGTATCGGACGCGCGCAGCCCCAGCTTTTCGATTTTCCTTCCGGTCGAGAGTCCCGCCGCGCCGCGATCGACGATGAACGCCGACACGCCGTCGCGTCCGCGTGACGGGTCGGTTATCGCCATCACCACGTACACGTCGGCGACCGTGCCGTTGGTTATGAACATCTTGGAGCCGGTGATCGAATAGTTGTCGCCGACCCGCGTGGCCTTCGTGCGCATCGCGGCCGCATCCGAACCGGAGCTCGGCTCGGTCAGGCACCACGCGCCGATCTTGCTGGCCTGGAGCATGGCGGGAACGTAGCGATCGCGCTGCTCGTCGGAAGCGAAAGCGGCGATGTGCCCGGTCGAGAGCGCCATGTGCGCGGCGCAGGTGAGCCCGATCGACGCGTCGTAGCGCGAAAGCCCTTCGACGACGAGCACCTGGGAGAGGCTGTCCGCACCGCCGCCGCCGAGTTTTTCCGGAAATGAGACGCCGAGAAAGCCGAGCCGGCCAAGCTGCTCGACGATATGCCGCGGGAAGGTCTCCTCCTTGTCCCAGCTGGTCGAATGCGGCTTGATTTCGCGCTCGGCGAAATCGGTCAACGTTTCGCGGATGCGCCGCTGCTCTTCAGTCAGATCGAAATTCATATCAGCTTAAGTGCGAGGGGCGACATTCTCGCGCACCCACTTGACGATGTCTTCAGTTGACGCGCCGGGGGTGAAGATTTGGCGCACACCCATCTGCTTGAGCTTGACGGCGTCGTCGTCAGGAATAATCCCGCCGCCGAAAACCGCGATCTCGCCGGCGCCGCGCTCCTTGAGCAGGCGCATCACCTCGGGAAACAGCGTCATATGCGCGCCCGAAAGGATACTCAGCCCGACCGCGTCGGCGTCTTCCTGCACCGCAGCCTCCGCGATCATTTCGGGCGTCTGATGAAGCCCGGTGTAGATGACCTCGAAGCCGCCGTCGCGCAGCGCGCGTGCGATAATTTTCGCACCGCGATCGTGACCGTCGAGTCCGGGCTTTGCGACCAGAATTCTGAGCCTCTTGTCCGCCATCGCTAAATCCAGCCTGGGTCTTTGTACACGCCGAACTCGGCGCGAAAGATGTCGGAGACCTCGCCGACGGTCGCATCGCGGCGCACCGCCTCGCAAATCGGTTCCATCAGGTTCTCGCCGGAGCGGCACGCCTGGGCGACGCGGGCGAGCGCTTCCTTCACCGCGACGGAGTTGCGTTCGCGCTTGACCTTGCGCACGCGCTGAATCTGCCGCTCCTCGATCCCCGCATCGATCTTCAGCGTCGCGATCGGAATCTCCTCGGGGATTGAATACTTGTTCACCCCGACCACCGTCTTGATTCCCTGTTCCAGCTGCCGCTGAAAGTGAAATGCGGCCTCGGCGATTTCGCGCTGCGGATAGCCGGTCTCGATTGCCTTGACCATCCCGCCCATCTCGTCGATGCGCCGGATATAGCCGTTCGCCTCGCGTTCCATCCTGTCCGTCAGCGCCTCGACCGCGTAGCTGCCGCCCAATGGATCGATCGTGTTGGTCACGCCGGTCTCTTCGGCGATGACTTGTTGGGTGCGCAGCGCGACCATCACGGACTCTTCGGTGGGCAGCGCGAGCGTCTCGTCCATCGAATTGGTGTGCAGCGACTGGACTCCGCCGAGCACTCCCGCCAACGCCTGAATCGCCACGCGGACCACGTTATTGGCCGGTTGCTGCGCGGTCAGCGACGCGCCCGCGGTTTGCGCATGCGTGCGCAGCATCATCGATTTCGGATTCATCGCGCCGAAACGATCCTTCATGATTCGCGCCCACATCCGGCGCGCGGCGCGGAGCTTGGCGATCTCTTCGAGAAAGTCGTTGTGCAGATTCCAGAAGAACGACAGCCGCGGCGCGAACTCATCGACGCCGATCCCCCGCTTAATCGCCTCATCGACATAGCAGATGCCGTCGGCGATGGTGAACGCCAGCTCCTGCACGGCGGTCGAGCCGGCCTCGCGGATGTGGTAGCCGGAGATCGACACGGGATGCCAGCGCGGAACTTTGCGCGCGCAGAACTCGATCATGTCGGTGACGATTCGCAGCGCCGGGCGCGGCGGGCAAATCCATTCCTTCTGCGCGATGTACTCTTTGAGCATGTCGTTCTGGATGGTTCCGCCGACGCGCTCCCACGCAATTCCGTTGCGCTCAGCCACCACCAGGTACATCGCGAGCAGGATCGACGCCGAACAATTCACCGTCATCGAGGTGGTGACTCGGTCGAGCGGAATTCGATCGAACAGTGTCGCCATGTCGGAAACCGTCGAGACCGATACACCCTCGCGTCCCACTTCACCGAGCGCCCGTTCGTGGTCGGCGTCGTAGCCCATCAGCGTCGGCATGTCGAACGCGGTGGAAAGCCCGTCCTGGCCCTGGCCGAGCAGGAAGTGGAAGCGCGCGTTGGTGTCCTCGGCAAGGCCGAAGCCGGCGAACTGGCGCATCGTCCACAACCGCCCGCGATACATCGAGCCGTACACACCGCGCGTGAAGGGAAACTCGCCCGGGTTGCCGAGCGCGTCGTCGTACGAGCCGGTTACGTCGCCGGGCGTGTAGAGCGGTTCGAGTTCCATGTCGGACACGGTCGAGAAGCGGACCGGGCGCTCGCTCGCCTGCTGGTAGGTCGTCTCACGCCATTTCTTCTTGTTGCCCACCGTGCGCGATCCTCACCGGTTTTCGAGCACGCTGCTCGCGATTACCAGGCGCTGAATCTCCGACGTTCCTTCGTAAATCTCGGTGATCTTGGCGTCGCGGAAAAAGCGCTCGACTTTGAACTCCTTGGTGTAGCCGTAGCCGCCATGAATCTGCACCGCCTCGGTCGCGGACTTCATCGCGGTTTCAGCGGCGAACAGCTTTGCCATCGCGGATTCTTTGGTGCATGGCTCACCGCGATCCTTCAGCGTGGCGGCGCGATGCGTCAGCAGGCGGGCGGCGTCGATCTCGACCGCCATGTCGGCAAGCTTCCACTGAATCGCCTGGTACTGCGCGATCGGCTTGCCAAACGTCACGCGTTCACTGGCGTATTTCAACGACGCCTCGAGTGACGCGCGCGCGATTCCGAGCGCTTGCGACGCAATCCCGATCCTGCCCCCGTCGAGCGTTTTCATGGCGACCTTGAATCCCTGCCCTTCCTCGAGCAGCAGATTCTCGCGCGGCACGCGCATATCCGAAAAGCTCAACTGCGCGGAATGCGCGCCGTGAATTCCCATTTTGTCTTCGACCCGCGTGACGGCCCATCCCGGCGTGTCGGTCTCGACCGCAAATGCGCTGATCCCGCGATGGCCCTTGTCGGGCTGGGTCATCGCAAACACGATCGCGACCTTCGATTGCGGCGCGTTGGTGATGAAATTCTTGGTGCCGTTGATCACGTACGAGTCGCCGTCGAGCACCGCGCGCGTCTTCTGACCCGCCGCGTCGGAGCCGGCCTCCGGTTCCGTCAGCGCGAAGCATCCCAGCCAGGCGCCGGTCGCCATCTTCGGCAGAAAATGATCTTTTTGCCCGGCGGTGCCGAGCCCTAGAATCGGCCACGACGCAAGCGAACAGTGCGCCGACATTATAACTGCCGTCGAAGCGCATTCGACCGCGAGTTCCTCGAGCACCAGCGAGTACGCAACGTGATCGAGGCCCGCGCCGCCGTATTGTTCGGGCAGGAATATGCCGAGCATCCCGAGCCGGGCGAGTTCGTCGATCGCTTCGGCGGGATAGCGATGCGCGCGGTCGGCCTCGACCCCGATCGGTCCAAGCTTTTCGCGGGCGAAGCGGCGGGCAACGTCGCGGGCGCCGCGCTGCGATCCGGTGAGTTCGAGATCCATCTCGCTCCATATCTAGCGTAGAGCGATGGGCCGGGTCGATAGAACCGCGCGCCCGCCGCAGTGGCCGCGCGCGACAACGGAGCGCGGCGTTCACTAATGCGGGGCGGCGGCGGGCGCTGGCAGCACGAGGTGGATCGGATCGCCACGGCGCGCACGGAAAGTTCGTACGGTCATCCGATCGGGTGTGGCATCGACCATCACGGCGCCGTCCAGGTCGGTGCGCATTACGATGGCGCCCGCTTCCACGTAACGTTCGACGACGGCGGCCGACGGAAAATGAAAATAATTCAAATATCCGTCCGAGATCACCGCAGCCTCTGGATGCACCGCCGCAATGAATGCCGGCGTCGAGGAACTCGCGCTGCCATGGTGCGGCACTTTGAGCATCGTCGCGTGAAGATCGCCGCGCCTCTCGATCATCGCGTGCTCGCCGGCCGACTCGATATCGCCGGTGAACAGCAATGACATCCTGCCGAAGCTGAATCGCAACAGCATCGAGCTGTTGTTCTGCTTCCTCGTGGCGCCGGCGTCGCCGTTGAGCGACGAAATCGCAACCCCGCCGATCGCCGCGACCGGCGCCGTCTCGCCCACCTGCACCATCGGAATTTTGGCGCGCGAGAGGTCGTCCATCAGGCGTGCGTAGCTCACGTCGGCGCTCGCCACTCCCGTGGTCCAGAACGCGCGTGGCGCGAAGTTCATGGCGATAAAATCCAGACCGCCGAAGTGGTCCAGGTCGGAATGACTGAGCGCAAGGTAATCGACGTGCATGATTTTTTGCGACCATAAATATGCGGCGACAATTCGCTCACCCACGTCGAAGCCGCCGTAGGAGCCACCGCCATCGATCACCATCACGCGCGAGCCGGGAAATCGCACCACCGCGCCGTCGCCCTCCCCCACCGCGAGGAACGTCACGCGCAGATCGGGATTGAAGAAGCGGTCGTAGGTCCAGCATCCCGCGTCAACTATCAGGACAATTGCCAGCGCGATGGCGCATCGCGCATGCCATCCGAATCCGGGCTTAACCGGAGCGCCGTTCAGACCGTCCTCGCCAGTCCGATCGTCGCGCGCTCGCTTGCCGGTTATCGCCGCGGCAAGCGGAGCGAGCAGCCAAATCATCAGCAATCCATACGCGATTGCGAGTTCGAGAATCGTCGGCGTGAAGATACGGAACCACGCCAACGGCCAGGCGACGAACCGGGCCGCCAGCCAGTTGCCGGCCGCAAGCGCGTGCGCGCCGAACAGCAGTATCGGCCGTGCCGTCGGCTCCGAAACGAAACTCAACGCGGCGGCAACCAGTCCGCTGATCGTGGCGCCGAATGCCATGATCGGCACCACCACCGCGTTCGCGACCAGGCCAACAACCGCGAACTGGTTGAAGTGATACGCGGTGAGAGGCGCCGTCCCGACCATCGCCCAGAACGACACCGCGAGATAGCCTGCGGGACCTTCCAGAAATCGCCATCGTGGCGACGAGGGTTCGCCGCGAAGCCTCCCGATGCGTTTGCGGCGCGCGAACCAGGCGGCAAACCGGCGCATCCCGAGTATGATCGCAATTACCGACGCAAACGAGAGCTGAAACCCGATGTCGGCGGTCGAACCGGGAAGCGCGGCGCAAATCACAATCGCAGCCAGAGCCAACGACGCGATCGCCTCGCGGGAACGATCGATCGCCACGGCCAGCATATACGCCAGCACCATCACCAGCGCGCGCATCGTGGACACATGATGCCCCGCGATCGACGCGTACGCGCATACCGCCACCATCGCGGCAATCGCGGCCACCTTGTTCGCATAGCCGCGGTTTGCCAGCCCCGGAAACAGCATCATCGCAAGCCGCGCCACGGCGAACATCGCGGCCGCCACGATGCTCAAATGCAGTCCCGAGATAACCAGCAAATGGGCCATCCCGGTGCGCGCGAATGTCTGTCGAAGCGGCTCGCCGATTTCGCCTTGATCGCCGATCACGAGCGCGCGCATCTCGGCGTTTTCAGGATAAGCAAGGTTGCGATCGAAGAACTCGCCGATGTGAGTTCTTATCGATTCAATCTGGCTCGACGGGAAGCTCGAACGATGCCCGATGATTTGAAATCGCACTGAGCCGAGCGATCCTTTCGGCGCGGTCATCGTCGCGTCTATGCCCTCGCGCGCCATCAGTCCCGCGTAGTCGAACTCGCCCGGATTCCCGTAGTTGCGCGGAAAATGAATTCGCGCGCTCAGCCTGATTTCGTCGCCCAGCTTGAAGCTGCCACCACCGAGCACCGCGATTCGGACATTGCCGCGCGACGGCAGCATGGCGCCGCCATGCTCGGCAGCCCGCTCGACCATGACGTACAACCGATCGCCGTAAGCTACGCGCTCGGTCTCGCGATACAGGTGTCCTTCGATCGTAATTCGCGAATCGTCCGCCATCGTGGCGACGTCGTGCGCCGCGTGCGGCGGATCGAGTACGTTCGCCACCGCTACTGTCGCGCTCAGTGCAAGCGCGACGTATGCCGCCGCAAGGCCGAGCGTCCGTCGAGCGGCCAGAAACGCGCCGAGCGCTAATGCGGCGACCGCCAGCGCAAGCGACAGTGGAATCGCGATGTGAAAATTGCCAAGCGCATCGCCGGCGGCTATGGAAATCGCGACCGCGTAGATCGGCGCGATCCGCTCAAGCGGGCTGACTGCCGGGACCGGGGGTAAAATCTCGCGGGGCCTGATCGAGTCCAGTCCGACAGGTCGCAATGCGGCGCGTTTTCCGGAAAGTGCTCCCGCAGCGATAGCTACGCACTCCTTCGCGCATCAGCGGCGGCGTGAGGTCTATGTTGACTTATAGATTATGCGCCGACACAAGCAAGTAGCACGACCAACGATGTGTGCTCCGGGGAACTTTCGCGTCAATCGCGGGCGGATGTGTCGTTGACTCGAGCGCCGGCGTTATCCGGGGAAATGGCCGATGAAGCGAGCGGAAGAGCCGGTTGATCCGCGGAGTCGGCGGATTCTTCGACGTCGAGCAGCGCCGTCATTTCGTCGAGATGGCGGCGAATCTCGGCGGCAAGTTCGCGATTGAGTCCCTTCACTGCCGCAATCTCGTCGGTGGTCGCCTCGCGAATCCGTTTGAGACTGCCAAAATGGCGGAGCATCGCGCGCCGGCGCACCGGGCCGACTCCCTCGATATCGTCCAGGACCGAGCGCAACCGTGCGCGGCGCCTTAGTTCGCGGTTGTAGGTGATCGCGAATCGATGCGCCTCGTCGCGAATCCTCACCAGCAGGAACAGCGCGGTAGAATTTTTCGGCAGCACGATCGGATCCTTGCGCCTGGGAACGAAGACGCGCTCCTCGGATTTCTTCACTTCTTTTCCGCGCCGGTCGTTCAGCACATGCTGCTTGGCCAACGACACGCAATCGATCTGATCGGCAAGCTTGAACTCGCGGATCACTTCGAGTGCGACGTTCAGTTGTCCCTTGCCGCCGTCGATGACCCACAAATCGGGGTATTCGTTTTCGCGCACCGCGCGTTGGAGCCGGCGCTTCAAGACTTCGTACATGCTGGCGAAGTCATCCTGGCCTTCGAAACTGCGAATCCGGTACCGGCGGTAGAGATTCTTTTGCGGCTCGCCTTCGTCGAACGTCACCTGCGACCCGACCACCATCGAGCCCTGCAGATTTGAGATGTCGTAGCATTCCATCCGCTTGGGCGTGTTGCGCAGACCGAGCTTGGCGCGCAGATCCTCGAGCATCTGCTCGCGGGTCTTCTCGTTGTCGCGCCGCGAGGCAAAGCTTTGGCGCGCGTTGTCCATCGCCATTTCGAGCAGCCGGAGCTTCTCGCCGCGCTGCGGCTGAAACACTTCGCATTTCTTGCCGCGCCGCTCTGAGAGCAGCTCCGCGCGCACGGCGGCGTCCTCCAGTTCGACCGGCACGATCACTTCGTCGGGAATATTGCGCGCTCCCGAGTAATACTGAGTCAGCAGATCGGAAAGAATTTCGTGAACCGGGAATTCCAGGTCCTGAAAGCTCCATCCCTGGGTGCTGGTCAGCTTTCCGCCGCGGACGATTAGAACGATCGCCTCGATGAAGCCGCCCTCGCGGTAGATTCCGAACACGTCCTGGTCGATTCCCCAGTGATGCAGCACGGTTTGCCGCTCGACGGTTTTTTCGATCGCGCGCACGCGGTCGCGGATTCGCGCGGCCTGCTCGAACTCGAGGCGGGAAGCGTGATCCTTCATCAGATCGCGCATCTCGCGGAGCAGCTCGAGATTTTTCCCCTCGAGCAGCATCTGCGCCGCGTGCAAATGACGGCCGTACTCTTCGCGATCGACCGGCAAACAGCACGGCCCCAGGCATCGCTTGATCTGATATTCCAGGCACGGCCGCGAGCGATTGCGGAACACCGCGTCGGTGCAGGTGCGCAGCGGAAAGACTTTGCGGATGACGTCGATCGTCTCGCGCAGTCCGTCGGCCGAACCGAACGGGCCGAAGTAGCGCCCGCCGTCCTTGACGATCTTGCGGGTGACCGTGATTCGCGGCCACGGGTGATTGGTGATCTTCGCGCTCAGGTAGGATTTATCGTCTTTGAGGCGGATATTGTACTTGGGCCGGTACTGCTTGATCAGATTGTTTTCGAGGATCAGCGCCTCCTTCTCGCTCGCGGTGACTATCGTGTCGAAGTCGCGCACCCGCCGCATCAGGAAGCGAATCTGGAAGCGGCCGTCGCCGCCGTCGCGGAAGTATGCGCGCACGCGGGAGCGCAGCGACTTGGCCTTGCCGACGTAAAGCACCTTGCCGGCGCGATCGC
The DNA here is from genome assembly GCF_036567905.1 of Candidatus Binatus sp. Taxonomy (NCBI): domain Bacteria; phylum Candidatus Binatota; class Binatia (SeqCode); order Binatales (SeqCode); family Binataceae (SeqCode); genus Binatus (SeqCode); species Binatus sp. (SeqCode). The sequence continues at coordinate 5,656 of NZ_DATCTO010000084.1, read as the reverse complement.
GAAGCAGATAGACGCCCGGCTCGGTCGCGGCAGCCTCCAACTTTTGCTCGATTGAGGCCGCTTCGTCCCCGACTGCGCGCGCATCGCAGTCCGCGGTCTGCCCGATCTGCGCCGGCGCGTCCTTGGGATACTCGATCAGCGAGCCGTAAGCCGGGCCGGTCGCCTCGCCGCCAGCCGGTTGCGGCGGAGTTTCGTTTGCTCCGCGCTTTTCGTTTTCGTCTTCCGAAGGCATTGTCAAGGCTATTATCCCGAAACGACGCTCCGGCGCGGCTACAACCCGTTAAAGCCACGGGTGATTCGAGGCGGGAAGGTGACCAAGCCTCGCTAAGGCGCGGGCTGTTACCGAACGCGTTTCAATTCAGATTTAAACTCGAATGACAACGCCCAACCCTTCGTGTCGATCAGGACCACTGGTAAGATCAAACGCAGCATCGACAATGCTGAACTTACTACCGAAACGCGACACTAGGGCGCAGGTGAAGGCGCGATGACCTTGCCACGCCCCATTCCGAGGCCGCCGCCGCGCCGCCCGCCAGACCATTGTGGAATTCCTTGAGCATTGCGCAAAGTGAGCACCTTGCCACCTTCCTTCACTTCGCGGGCGATGATCGCTTCGTGACTTTGGACCGTCACTTTCGAACCCGTCACCTCAACCTTATCACCCTTGGCAAACTGGAAGCCCTTCGATGACAAATAGGCGGAAGGCCCCAAATGAACGTCGAGTGTGCCGGATTCGGTTTTGAGGTCGAGGTGAACCCCTCCCCAACCGCGCCCGCCAGAGATCGTTCTGACTTGCTCGACCGTCCCGTTGACGGTGGTTTCAGTGCTCGGATTGTACATGCGACCGCCGCCCATGCCGCCTCCCATTCCCTGGCAATAGGCGGCCGGGACCGCACAAGCGATCACCGCAGCAGCTATCAGCAACACTCCGAAAGTACTTTTTGAGTTCATAGCGCACTCCCTTAACTAAACCGGGATTTCCGTTTTGACTCTACGATTCCAACTCCCGTATAGGCCGGAGCACCTCTCTGGGCAAGGGTTTAGCCGGTTTTGGTCCGCGGTCTTTCCAGCGGTGCCGCGAGGGGCCGGTTTCGCATCTGCTGGGCACGCAACTACTGCGGGCCGGTGGGCTCGCCGACATCCGGTTCAGGCGGGGTTTCGTTTGCTCCGCGCTTTTTGTTTTCGTCTTCCGGGGCCATCGTCGCGCCTAGTATATCAATGGGGGCGCCAAGTATCCGCTGTCTGGCGGGAAGTTGCGCCCGGCGCTTCGAGCGGTCTCTCACCAGCGGCTTGGCAACCGCTACCCGCTTCGAGGCGGGGTCTGCTACTTAGCTCGATGCGTGTCACGCGCGTTGCGTGCCATCGTAATCTTTTAGGCAGAGGGATTCTGAAATGGGCAGGCTTGACGGCAAAGTGGCGGTTATTACGGGCGCGGCAAGTGGAATCGGGCGCGCGACCGCAATCAGGTTCGCGGGCGAAGGCGCGGCGGTTGTGATCGCGGACCTTAACGACGAAGGCGGCCAGGCCGCGGTCCGCGATTGCAAGGAGAACGCCGGGCGCGCGGTCTTCCAGAAGACCGACGTCTCCGCCGAAGCTGAAATCAAGGCGCTCATCGCGCGCGCCGTCAAGGAATTCGGCCGGCTCGATATCATTTACAACAACGCCGGAATCGGCGGCGCGGTCGGATCACTCGAACAAATTTCCGTCGAAGACTGGGACAACAGTCAGGCGGTGCTGTTGCGCAGCGTGTTCCTGGGAATGAAGCATGCGGCGCCCGAGCTGCGAAAAGCCGGCGGCGGTTCCATAATCTCGACTGCGTCGATCGCAGGCATCCGCGGCGTCGCCGGACTGCACGCCTACTGCGCGGCGAAGGCCGCGGTGGTGAATCTGACGCGCTCGGCAGCGTTGGAATTCGCCAAGGATAAAATCCGCGTCAATTGCATCTGTCCCGGCATCATCAATACGCCGATCCTGCATCGCAATGTGCCGGGTGTGAAAGAAGCGATGGAACAATGGATGGTAAAGGGTCAGCCGATCCCGCGCGCGGGCCATCCGGAGGATATCGCCGGGATGGCGCTCTACCTGGCCAGCGACGATTCGGTATTCGTCACCGGACAGGCGATGATCGTTGACGGCGGACTGACGGTCGGCAGCCAGTTCTCAGGCGCGGGCGGAGAAAGCATGCCGTCGGCGATCCCGCCAGCCGGCTTCCTCGGCCCGTCGTTCCAGGGTTGACGGCGCTGCGGCGCTTGTTTAGATGCGCGGGTAGCCGGGCAGCCGCGCCTGCATCGCATTGGGATACTCGAGCGGCAACGCGCTGGCCTTGTCGAGCGCCGCGGCTTCCGCAGCCTCGAGCCGAAGTCCGATCGCGCCCAGGTTCTGCTCGTTCTGCTCCTCGGTTCGCGCGCCGTAAATCACCGAACTGACGCCGGGCTGCTGATTCACCCACGCCAGCGCGACCTGCGAGATAGTACGGCCTCGTTCCTTCGCGATGCGCTCGACGGCTTCAAGGGTCGAGTAGTTTCGCTCGTCGGCGAGCCGATTCCACATATCCAGCTTGGCCAGGCGGCTGTCCTTGGGCGGGTGCTGTCCCGAACGATACTTGCCGGTGAGAAATCCACCGCCGAGCGGACTCCACGGAATCACCCCGACGCTCTCATAGCGGCACAAGGGCAGTAGCTCACGCTCGATCTCGCGCGATATCAGGCTGTATTGGGGCTGCAGGCAGTCAAAACGCGCGAAATCGTGTTTATCGCTGACCCACAGACTCTTCATCAGTTGCCACGCCGTAAAATTCGACGCTCCGATATATCTGACCTTGCCTTGACCCACGAGGTCGTCGAGTGCGCGCATCGTCTCTTCGATCGGCGTTTCGAAGTCCCACGAATGCACCTGGTAGAGATCGATGTAATCCATTTTCAGCCGCCGCAGACTGGCTTCGACCTCCGACATGATATGCCCGCGCGAGAGTCCAATTTGATTCGGCGCCACCGTTTTGCCCATGAAAACATTGGCGTTGAAGCGGACTTTGGTCGCGACAATCAAATCTTTTCGCCGCTGGCCGACAATTCGCCCGAGAATTTCCTCCGACGCGCCCGCCGCATAAACATTCGCGGTGTCGAGGAAATTACCGCCAACCTCGATGAACCGATCGAGAATTTTTCCCGCCGTAGCTTCATCCGTTTCGCGTCCAAACGTCATGCAGCCAAGGCAAAGTTCCGAAACTTTGAGTCCGGTACCGCCTAATCGCCGATATTCCATGGCTTTTTCCAATCCTCCGCGACCGAGTCTAGTACGACCATTGGCGCATACAAATTAAAATTTTCGACTTTGAATAATCGCCGAAATGAATCGTCTCAATAAATGGGTGCAAACGGCTCTGGCACCCTCCGGTCGGACATTCCTCCCACCCAACCGGATTCCGTCCGCTGCGTAAGCGGACGGGCTGCTACGAACAGGCGGGCATTGAAGGGTCCCCCCCTCTTCATATGCCCGCCATTTTTTATTTCAACAACCGCCATCATCGCGAACTTCAGACACAGCACTCGGGCAAGCTAAGATCAACTCGTAGATTTCGGTCGAAAATCGCCGCTTAACTTGACAGCGCGCGCGGGCATCGTCATAGCTCATAGCTTGATGTTCTCGCGGTGGCTCAAATGGCTGGTGGTAGCGCCGGTCGTATTGTTCGTCTTCGGAGCAATTATGCTCAGTTGCGGCGGCGGCAGCGGCTACGGCGGCTACGGCTACGGCGGCTACGGCTACGGCGGAGGGGGTGGACCAGGCCCCCCTCCGGGCTTTTCGCTCGAATCCATGACGATCGCAAATGGCCCCCCGACCTCGCCCACGTTCACCGCCACGCCCACACACACGCCGAAGCAACCGACGCCCACGTTGACGCCGCGTCCCGCAGCAACCAGCACCACCGTGTTGAGCACCGGCCCGAGTGCCGTGCCGACCGGCGGCCCGGTCGCATTCAATGTAATCGGTAAATTCACGAAGAAATCTAAAACCCAGTACCAGGACCTCACGGCGGGACCGCTGACGCTTTGGACCTCCACCGACAACACTATCTTCCAAGCGCCTGCGTCCGGGGCTCAGGGCGGCATCTACACGACGGGATTTGCGGGATGCGTCTGTATTCTCGCGAGCAATTCAGGAGTGAGCAGTCAGCAGGTTGGCATCGGCGTTTACCAGGACGTCGACGCCTGCCCGCTATGCCCGACTCCTGTGCCTACCGCGACGCCCACGCCCAAAGGCGCCTTGGTGCCGGGGGCTTCGAGTACGCCCGCGCCATCGGCGCGCAGTGCGGGCATTCTGATGTGGACCTTCGATTCGGGCGCCCAGTTGCGCGGGCGAATCGCGACCGGCGCCGACGGCTCGATATATTTCATCACCCGTGACGGCGTGCTGCACGGGCTGGATTCCGCCGGCAATGAAACCATGCGTCGCCACGGCGACGGTCTGTCGCTGGCCGTGTTGCCCGACGGGACCGTGGTCGCGATGTCGTCCAAGTCGGAGCTTGCGGCGATCGCTCCCTACGGCGCCACGCTCTGGCATCTCGAAATTGGCCAGAGCGCTGGACCGCTGGCCGCGACCGACCGCGCGATTTACGCATCCGCGGGCGCCGACCTCGTCTCGGTCGGCGCCACGGGATCGCTCAATTGGCGCGTGAGCGTTGGACCGGTGACTGCCGCCGCGACGACTCCGGACGGAGTCGTGGTGGGAGCGTCGCGCGGCGCGGTTACGGCGCTTGCCGCAGACGGCGCCGTGGTCTGGACGTTTGAGCCTGACGGCGGATTTTCGGGATCGGTTGCGTACGCCGACGATGTCGTCTATGCGGGCTCGGCCGCCGGCGGCGTGTATGCGATCGATTTGGGAACCGGCAATCTGATCTGGCACGTCAACTCCGCGCATCCGGTAACCACCGGACCGGCGGTGGCTCCGTCGGGAACAATCTTCGCCGGCGCCGATACGATCTACGGCGTCTCCGCCGACGGTCAGCTCCGATGGCAAAATCCGACGCTGAAACCGGGCGAGGCCGGGCTGTTCGCGCTTGGCTACGACGGCGTGTTCGATGCGGCCACCGGCGACGTGGGCGCGGTGCTCGCCGGCGACGGCAGCTACGTCTGGGCGGCGCGAAGCTTCGGCAAGATCACGACGGCCGCGTCGTCGGCGTCGGGGATGCTGTACGTCGGGACCTCGACCGGCCGCATCTTCGCCATCAGATAAGAAATTTTCATTTTTTCACTCTTCCCCCGAGCCCGCTTGACCGGGCTCGCCGAAAAAGTGTGACTGTAAAAGTATGAGCGCCATCGACATCATCAAGCGCCGTCTCAAGGAAGACCGTATCCCCGAGACTCCTGAAGAAGTCGGACAAAAGAAAAAGCGCCCGCGCGAAGTCGCGTTCATGGACGTGAACCTGTGCTTCCCGTGCGGCAAATGTCCTGAGTTCTGCCCCGTCAATTGCATCGAGTATCTGCAAAACGGCAGCGTGCCCGGACGCGGCGTGCAGCCAGTGCAGGACCGTTTCCAGGAATGCATCGGATGCTACATCTGCGTCGAGGTTTGCTCGCTTTTGACCGACTACGACGCGATCCGGATGTACGACTCGTCACTGGTCGAAGACGCGCTCGGCGTCAAGATCACCGACGAAGCT
>NZ_DATCTO010000083.1 GCF_036567905.1 Candidatus Binatus sp. | reverse complement strand
AGCATTAAGAAAGGAAAACACGGCGCGCCCGCGGCAGGGCCCGCGCGCGACAACGGAGCGCGGCCTTAGTACTGGGTGCAGGGCTCAGCCCTGCAAATCCTGATACAGGCGCAGGCCCGCCGCGACCAAAAACGCGGTGGTCGCAAAGTTGACGCTGATCTCGGCAAGATCGACAAGAAAAATCGTCGTCCCGAGAAAGCCCGTCACCACCCCGACCGGCCCGAACAGCAGGCTGACCACCACGAACGCTCCCGCGGCCCACGAGTTGTATCCCGACCAGATCGCGAGAAACACCACGATCCGCGTCGCGACTTTGAAGAAGCGCTTGCGTATGAGGTCTCGGCTGGACAGCAGCGCATGCCAGCTATGCTTTCCGTCGAAGATCAGCGCGAACTGCGCGAAGTACAACCACGCGTACACCAGCGCGCCGAGCATGATCATCAACACCAGCACGATATACGCCCACACGCCGATCGAACCGTACACGTAAGCTGACGACTGCTGGAACAGGAATAATCCCGCCGCCGGCGCCGCCAGTTGCAGAATCGTCACCCAGATGAACCCCGGGGCAAGCGGAATCGATTGCCGGTAAACCTCGATCGCTTCGCCGATAATCGCGGGCTTGCGCAGTCCCGCCTGGATCCTCTTGAGCGAACACAACGTGACCAGCGTCACCAGCAGCGTGAGCAGCCCAAGGATCAGATGTAGCGCCTTGGTGACCCACGGCGAGAACGGCTGCGGCTCTTGCAGCGGCGGCGGCTTGTCCGGCGCATCGACGCCCTGCGCCTGAACGTAGTTGATATTTTGCGCGCCCGGCTCAAACTTCTGAGCGAGGTGAAATTGCAGATTCAACGCGTCCGGCAGCAGACACAACGCCGCCGCCAGCGCTAGCGGCGCCAGCACTACCGCCAGCACCGCCCAATTCCCACGCAGATCTTTCACCGCGTTGGCGAGATATATGAAGCTGCTTTTGAGGCGGACTGAATTCACGGCGCGTTAGAATTTGGCATCCTCGGACAATGGAGACAAGTCCGCCCGCGTCGCCCCATGATCGCTTCCGGCTTCGATGATATAGTGATGATTCCGACAGTCTCATACGGAGAACCCACTCATGGCCGAGCACGACTACGACCGCGCAGCGAAAATCGAGCATGAGAATAAAATGATCCGCCGCCTGCGCTTCCTGGTCGAGCTGACCTTCGCGACCATCGCTCAGGACAACGACCTGACGCTCGAACAGGGATGGGAACACGTGCTTGCGCTCAAGGGCGCCGCGGTTGCGATGTTTCCGGGCAAGGAAGAAACCTTCGACCTCATCTATATGCCGCGCTTCTCGCGTCTGCTCGCAGAGCGATTCGGCGCGAATTGACCACCACGCCCACATCGGTGAATCTGCCTGACGGCAAGCTGTCCGGCTGCATCGCCAGGCCCGACGGCTCGCTCGTCCGCGGGCGCATCACGTTCACCGATCGGATCACTGCGATCGATCCCGCATCCGGCGGCGGCGACGAAGATTACATCCTGCCCGGCTTCGTCGATCTTCAACTCAACGGCTCGCACGGTATCGACGTGATGAACGCGTCGGCCGACGCACTCGCCGCTCTAAGCCGCCACCTCGCGCGCGAAGGCGCCACGGCCTGGATGCCGACCGCGGTCACCGCGCCGATTGAAAAGATCGCACAGGTTCACGAGTCGATCGCCGGTGCGATTGAAAATTCGCGCCTCGACAAGTCCGCCGATGCGGCCGCGATTCTCGGGATGCATCTCGAAGGGCCGTTCATTTCGCCGCTCCGGCTCGGCGCGCATCCCGCGCTCAACCTCGAACCGCGCGCCGACGCTTTCGATCGAGTGCTCGCGATGCGCGCGCTGCGCTTGCTCACGCTCGCGCCCGAGTTGCCCGGCGCGCTCGACGCGATTCGGCGCCTTACCGCCCGCGCCGTGGTCGTCTCCATCGGCCATACCAACGCGACTCTCGAGCAGGCCAACGCCGCCATTGCCGCCGGCGCCCGGATGTTCACGCATCTGTTCAACGCGATGCGGCCGTTGAACCATCGCGATCCCGGCGTTGTCGCCGCCGCGCTCGCGCCGTCACCCGCGTTCGCCGCGATCATCCCCGACGGTGTCCACGTGCATCCCGCGATCCTGCGTCTGGCTTGCCGCGCCCGCGGGATAGCCGGGATGATCCTTGTCACCGACAAAGTCGCGCTGGCGAAAGCCTCTGCCGCCGAAAAAAATCCCGGGCCTGCGCGCGGATCGATAACGATTCGCGACGGCGCCGCACGCCTCGATGACGGCCGGCTGGCCGGCAGCATCATCTCGATGCTCGACGGGGTTCGCGTGATGGTCGAGAAAGCCGGCGTCGGCATCGGCGATGCGGCCGTGATGGCTGCGACCAATCCCGCGGGTCTCGTCGGCGCGGGCGATCGCGGCCGCATTCAGGTCGGTGCGCGCGCCGATTTAATCGTGCTCAGCCGGGCGCTAGAGTTGAAGGCCGTGTTCATCGCCGGCCGCGAGCTAGCCTAGCCGCCGATCAACGAAAAACCGAAAAATTTAGAAAGCACCATCAATCGGAGACAATCGATGCCGCTGAACAAAGCTTGCGTGGGCCGCGAATATCCGCCGCTGACGACCAACGTCACCCTCGACGCGATCCAGAACTATGCGCGCGCCTACAACGACCACAACCCCGCGTTCTTCGATGCCAGCCGCCCCGGCGCCGTCGTCGCGCCGCCAATGTTCGGCGTCACCGTCATTTGGGATGCCGTCATGAAAACCGTGATGGATCCCGACCTGCAGGCCGACCTGCTCCGCCTCGTTCACGGCGAGCAGGACATGGAATTTCCAAATCCAATTCGCCCCGGCGACGTAATAACCACAGCCGCAAAAATTATTTCGATCGAAACCAAGGCCACCGGCGAGACCATGACCGTCGAGTTGAACGCCGCCAACCAGAAAGGGCAACCGGTCAATAAAACACTCTTCATCGCTTTTATTCGAGGCGCTCGAAACCGCGAAGCCGCGTCCCCGGAACCGCGCGCCGTCGAGCCGGATCGAGGTGAGCCGATATTCTCAGTCGCGCAAACCATCGACAAGGATCAGACCTACCGCTACGCCGAGGCCTCCGGCGATCGCAACCCGATCCATGTCGATGAAAACATCGCGAAGATGGCGGGCCTGCCGGGCATCATCGTGCATGGCCTTTGCACCATGGCGTTTGCGTCGAAGGTCGCGATCGACAATCTCTGCGCCGGCGACCCGGCTCGCCTCAAGCGCTTGCGCGCGCGCTTCTCTCGTCCCGTGCTGCCCGGCCAGACTATCACCACCAAAATTTGGGCCGACGGCGAGCGCGACGGCCGCAAAATTTTCGCCTACGAGACTTTCAATCCCGACGGCCAGGCCGTCATCAAGGGCGGCATCGCCGAAGTCGCACCCTGACTTCCCTCCCGTGAAAATCACCATCGGCCTCTCGCTCTCTCTCACCGGCGAATACTCCCCGATGGGCAGGCAGGCCGAAATCGCGATACGTCTGTTCATCGCCGACGCCAACGCCAGTAGCGCGCTCCGGGTCGCTGGCGAGCGATGCGAGTTTGCGCTCGAATGCCACGACGACGCGAGCGAGCCCGTGCGATGCGCCGAAATATATCGCGCTCTCTGCGCGGATCGCCGCGCCGACATAATCTTCGGCCCGTACTCCAATCGCCTCACCCGCGCCGTCGCGGGCATCGTCGAACAATCCGGCCGCGTCTTCGTGAATCACGGCGGCGCCGGCGACGAACTCTACGACCGCGGCTACAGGATGATCGTCGGAGTACTCAGTCCCGCCAGTGACTATTTGCGCGGCTTCGTCCGCTTGCTGACCCAGCTCAAGCTCTGGCGCAAGCGCGTCGCGATCGTCGCGGCGACCTCGCCCTTCGCTCGCGCCGTTGCATCGGGCTTCGAGCGCGCCGCCGATGAACGCGCCGCTCGTCGTCGCGGAGTCCGCGTGCGTGTGAAATGGAACGGCGCGTTCGATCCCGCCTCGACCCCCGCGCGGCTTTTCCCCGCACTCATACGCAACCGCGTCAACGCGCTCGCCAGCGCCGGCAGCTATGAACACGACGTCGCCGTGATGCGCTCGGTCGCAGCTTCCCGTCTCAACATCCCGGTGCTTGGATGCGTCGCCGCCGGTGTGCGCCGCTTCGCCTCGGACTTGGGTGAACTTGCAGAAGGAATCGTCGGCCCTTCGCAATGGGAGGATTCCATCGAGATCGCGCCCGCGCTTGGCCCGACGCCCGCCGAATTTGCGCGCCGAATGGCCGGCGCCGGCGATTCTCCCGATTATCCCGCCGCGCAGATCTACGCCGCCGGTCTCCTGACCGCCGCCGCGCTCGCTGCCGCCGGCCGCCGCGACGACGCGCTCCTTCGCGATGCGTTCTCCAACTTGCAAACCACCACAATGTTCGGCGACTTCTCGATCGACCGCGTCAGTGGCCGCCAGCTCGGTCACCAGATGCTGCTTGTGCAATGGCACCGCGGGCGCAAGGTGATTATCGCGCCCGAGTCGCACGACGACTCCGGCTCGCTCGATTTTCCCTCGGGCTTGCGCCTGCTGCTTGCGGGAGTCGAGATGCTTCGCTTAAGTCGTCGTGACGATTCGCGGGAATCGCTCGGCGACGCCGAATCGGACCTGGATAAAGATGAACGCAATCACGATTAAACTCGAGCGCCGGATAGTTCTCGCGATCGGCTTGATGTCCGGGACTTCGCACGACGGCGTGAGCGCCGCCGTCGTCGAGCTCGACGAGCGTTCCCGTCCGCCCGCGCGCTTGATCGCGTTTCACACTTTCCCGTATCGTGCGCGCTTTCGCCAGGAATTGCTCGCCGCTTCCGCCGATGAAAAAATCGGCGCGGCTGCGATTTCCACGCTCAACTTCGCGCTCGGCCGCGAGTTCGGACGTGCCGCCATCGAGATCGCCCGGCGCGCGCGCGTCGCGCTTTCCGACGTTGCGTTCATCGGATCGCACGGCCATACCTTCTTTCATCTGCCGCCACGCCGCGCGGCCCGCGGACAGCTCGCCTCCACCATGCAACTCGGTGAGTCCGCCGTCATCGCCGCCGCCACCGGAGTTCCCGTCGCCTCCGACTTCCGCACGATGGACATCGCGCTTGGCGGCGAGGGCGCTCCGCTGGCCCCGCTCGCCCATCTCTGGCTGTTCGCCGACCCCGCGTGCGGCCGCGTCGTGCAGAACATCGGCGGCATCGGCAACGCAACTTACATTCCGCCCCGCGCGCGCCTCGGCGACACCGGCCTGATCGCGTTCGACACCGGCCCGGGCAATATGATGCTGGACGCACTCGCATCGCGAATCTCGGGCGGCCGTCTGCGGATGGATCGTGGCGGGCGCATCGCGGCGAGCGGCCACGTCAACGAGCCGCTGCTCGCGAAGCTGATGCGAAATCCTTATTTCCGCCGCCGACCGCCAAAATCAACCGGCCGCGAGGAATTCGGGACTCCCCTCCTCGATTCGATCGTCGCCGCCGCCCGCCGCATGAAGATCGTTGACTACGATCTGATCGCGACCGTCACCGCCCTCACCGCGCGATCGATTGCCGATGCATGCCACCGCTTCATTTTTCCTCGTGGCCCCGTAGAGCAGTTCATCGTTACTGGCGGCGGCGCGCACAACCCGACCTTGATGCGCATGATCGCGGCCGAGCTTCCCAATCTCGAAGTTCTCACTGCCGCGGACGCCGGTATGGACGGCAGCGCGCTCGAGGCCGTCGCATTTGCCATTCTCGCCTACCAGATGCTGCGCCGCCGCCAGGGCAACATCCCCAGTGTCACCGGTGCACGCGCGCCCGCCGTCCTCGGCAAACTCACGCTGCCCCCGCGGCCGGTGAAAAAGTGAAAGAGTGAAAAGTCGAGTCTGACCCGCGCCTCGAAGACTCGGCGCGATTTCACGCGCTGCGCTTGTCCTCGGGTGGCGCGACTCCCGCCTTCGTCGCTGACTCGACCACCGCCGACCGGAAGACACCGTGCGCCATCGTCGATTGCTCGCGATCCGCTCGCGCCGCATAGACTCGCATCCGTGCTTCATGCGCCGATTTGTCCTCCGGCGCCGCCGCCACCGCCCAATCCGCCAGATGACATGCCAGCACGATTTCGCCGGCCGCCAGTCTTTCATTCGCTCGCGCGATCAGCGGCGCCACACCGCCCGACAGCGCCGCGATCTCCCGCGCCCGCTCGCCGTCGCTCGCCGGTTTAAGATTCGACGGCGTGCCGTCGTACCATCCGCCTTCCAGCCGCCAGATGTTGCGCACGATAAACTCGGGCTCGTCGTACACGGCCTGCAGCCACGGCTTCTCCGCAAGATTTGCCGGCGGCTTCACGGTGTGAATCATCTCGTCCAGCGTGGCGCCCGCATTCATCATTGCAATAGCCTGATCGTACAGGCTCTGCAGATAGTTCGCGGTGTCGTTCAGCACCTGCCGCACCCGAATCGCGCCGAACACCGGGTAGCCGTGGCCCGGCACGAGCACTTCCGCCCCCAGCCTCGCCATCACGCGCAGTGCCTCGGCCCATTCGCGCGCGTAGCGCTGCGCCTTCTGCGGATTGCCCGCGTTGGGCGCCGCCCAGATGATCAAATCTCCGGTGCATAGCAGCTTGCACTGCGGGATGAACACCCAGCAATGATCGTCGGTTTCGCCGCGCGCATGATGGCATTCAAACTTGTCGTCGCCCGCAACTACATTCAACTGATTATCGAAGTAAGTATCCGGATATACATACTCAGTCGGCCAAGGCGCGGGCCGGTTGAACTGCCGTGTATTGACTACAGTGTTATAGCCGGCGGTGCGCTTGTAGCGATCGAACCGCGCCGCGACTGCGCGATGTCCCACCACGCGCGGCCGTGCCACCTTGTTCTTCTGCGCATCCGCGACTATCGCCGGCATCCCGCACGCGTGATCGACGTGCCCGTGCGTGTAGATCGCCGTGTTCACCCGCTCCGGCGAGAACTGCCGAATCAGCTTCACCGTCGCGTCCTGGTTGAAGTAGCCTCCCGTATCCACCAGCACCAGCCCCTCGCCCGTCTTGACCGCCGTCACGTTCGCGAACCATCGGTAGAACATCACGCCGTTCGCGATTTCCTCGTACTCGCCGGTGGGCAGGATCGGATGGAACTGGCGGGTCGTAATCGCGCCGGTAAAAATCTTTCCCGATTGATCTCTTATCACGCCCATAGCTGAATCTTCCTCTTACAAGGAAACCTTCAATCGATCCGATGCAACTCCCCGATATGCCGAATCTTCTCGTGATCGACCCACGTGTAGCGCCGATGCTGATCGACCAGCCGCGCCTCGATTCCCGCCGCGCGCGCGCCCTCCACGTCGATCGAATAGATGTCGCCCGCAAATCTCGCTTCGTCGGCAGCGACGCCCAGGCGCGCGAGCGCGATTTGAAAAATCCGCGGGTCGGGCTTTGCCACCCCGACAACTTGTGAGTCGATTATCACGTCGAAGTACGGCGCCAGCCCGAATCGTTTCGCGTCCGCTTCGACCTGTCCCTCCGCATTCGACACAATCCCGAGCCTGTATCCCGCCGATTTGAACGCCTCCAGCGCTTCGAACGTCCCGGGCCGCACCACGCGCCAGAGAGTGGCCTCGCGATGTATCGCGCCAAACTTCGCCGCGCATTCGCTAAATTCCTCTTCCGGAATTCCCGCCGCCTTCATCCAGCCGCGAAAAAAATGCGCATACGCCCCGCCGTCGGCTTGCTTGCCCGGCGCGCTCATCAGATGTCGATCGATCGCCGCACGCCCCGCGTATTCGGCATGCTCGAGCGCCAGTGCATCGAGCTTGCGCCCTTCGCGCGAGAATTCGCGCGCCAGCAATTCGAAATCCAGGAATGCGAGCGTGCCGCCAAAGTCGAACAGCAGCGCCTTGAGTTTTTCCTTTACCTTCGATTTCACTGCGTTTCAGCTTAGCAGGGGCCAGCCCCTGCACCCATGTCAGCAAAACCAAACATATCGCCTTGGTCCGGCCGCTCTGGTTGCGCCGCTATCGGTCAAAAAGATATGATTTTTCTGGAGTTTTCTCCCCGCCGCGCCAGTGCTCCGCAGGAGACGTGATGTTTACCGGTATCATCGAAGACCTCGGCACCGTCGAAAGCCTCAAGCTGACCGGCCAGGGCGCAGTAATTTCTGTCCATACCTCGCTCCCCATTTCCGAAATCAACATCGGCGATTCGATCGCCGTCAACGGCGCGTGCCTGACCGTGATTTCCAAAGGCCCCGGCCGCTTCGCGATGGACATCTCGGCCGAGACCCTGCGATGCACCGGGCTTGGCGATCTGAAACCCGCCCGCCGGGTGAATCTCGAGCGATGCCTCACGCTCGGCAAGCTGCTCGGCGGCCACCTGGTCTCCGGCCACGTTGACGGCATCGGCCGGGTCGTGTCGATCAAGCCCGAGGGCGACTCAAAGCTCTTCGCCTTCGAGGTCGCGCCCGCGCAAGCGCGCTACCTGGTCGAGAAGGGCTCGGTCGCCATCGACGGGATCAGCCTGACCATCTTTTCGGTCGAGCACTGCAACTTTTCCGTCGAAATAATTCCCCACACGCTGCGATCGACGACGCTCGATTTCAAGCAGCCCGGTGACACCGTCAACCTCGAGAACGACATGCTGGTCAAGTATGTCGAGAAGATTCTCGCGATACGCGCCACGCCGGCGCTCGCGTCGTGAAGGGTGAAAAGTGAAAAGTGAAGAAGTGAAAAACGCATGAGCCTGATGCAGATACCGCGCAAGATCGAGTACGCGCTGCGAGCCATGATCTACCTCGCCGATCATCCGTCGGGCGTCGCGCGCGGCACCGAAATCGCCGGTCACGAGCACATCCCGAAATACTATCTGGAAAAAGTGATTCGCGATCTGATGCGCCGCGGGCTGGTCCGCGCGCGCCGCGGTCCCGGCGGCGGCTACCAGCTTGCCCGCGATGCCGACACCGTCACGTTTCGCGATATTATCGAAGCCGTCGAGGGTCCCATCAAGCTCAACCTGTGCACCGACGGCAGCAGCTCATGCGCTCTGCAGCCGTCCTGCCGCATGTATCGCGTTTGGGAAAAGGGCCAGCGCGTGCTGCTCGAAGTTTTCTCCAATACCTCGCTCGCCGAAATAGCCGCGACGCATCCGTCGCCGGGCGTGCGTTCCCCCATCGACGTCGCGTCCAGAGCGATATCGCCGGCCAAGTCTCAGCCCGCGTAGTCGAATTGAAGAACCCCCCGACGCTGGCCCCGCGAACCCTCTGCCCGTGAACGATTTCGGAGCTATCGGCCTCGGCGACTTCGTCGGCAAACCGCGCCGCGGCGCCCCGGTCTTCACCGAGAAGACCTTCTATCTCGAGGAATTCTACGGCAAGAGCCTGCTCTTCGCGCTGATCCCTCCCGCCGGACAGCGGATTTCCGACTTCGATTCCCTCGTGCTGACGCTGCGCGAATTGCGGCGCAATCAAACCCGATGCGTCGTCATCGTTTCGCCCAGCGCACTTCCCAAGCTGATGCGCCGGCTCGGCCGCCTCGCCCCCAAGGAACCGCCCCCGGTCTTCAATCCATCCGACGGACTTCGCTCGCGCCCGTATCCACCGGATTCCGCCGTCGCCGAAATCTGGGCGCGATTGCGCGCCGGATCGATCGTCGTCGCCTCGATGAGCCGTGACGACGCCGACGATCTCACCGTCTTCGCGCGTGAGCTTGCCAGCCGGCTTCGCGTCTTCAAGCTCCTGATGCTCGATCGGCGCGGCGGCTTGATCGACAAGGACGGCCAACGGCTCTCGTTCGTCGAGGAACATCGCATCCGCCTCACTATGCGCAACCTCCGCTCACGCGCTCGCAGAGCCATCGTCCGCGCCGCCCACGACGCCCTCGAAGACGGCGTCGGTTCCGTCAACCTGGTCGCGCCGGGCGACGTTTACGAGGAACTCTTCAGTTTCATCGGCGCCGGAACGCTGTTCACCGAGATGCAGTACGGCTTCGTTCGCCCCGTTTCAATCGACGACTTCGAGGAAGTTGAAGCACTCATCGTCCGTGGCCAGACCGAAGGCTCCTTGCTGCCCCGCACCCCCGGCCAGATCGCGCAAATCCTGCCCTCATGCTTCGGCTACCGAATCGGCGACGAACACCTCGCTGGAATCTGCTCGCTGCTGACCGAGCCGTACCGCCGCGACCGCGCGGGCGAAATCACCGCGATGTACACCTTGACCCGCTTCCAGGGCGAGGGCGTCGCCGCCGTGCTGGTCCGCGAGATCCTCAAGGAAGCCCGGGCACGCCGCCTCAAATACGTTTTCGCATGCACCAATGAGGATCGTGTCGCCGGCTTCTTCTCCCGCCTCGGATTCAAGCGCGTGAATGCTGGCGACGTCTCCGCCGCCAAGTGGCGCGGCTACGATTCCTCGCGGATCAAGAGCCTTAGTATATTCCGCGCGGATCTCGACTGAGTATTCGATGGCGTGATTAGCTATTATACATTGACTAGCTATTATATCTCTGCGTCGAGTCCCATGGCCTTCGCATGAACCTGAAATCTGCCGCCGCGATCGCTGCGATCGCTCTCCTCACCGCCGTCCTGACGCTTCATCGGCTCGGCGCCGGCGACGTATGCACCGGCAACGAGGCGGTCGAAGGCGTGTTCGTCCAGCAGATGGTTGAGCACGGCCATCTCCTGTTCCCGGTCGAGAACGGCGTCGCCCCAATGTACAAGCCTCCGCTGTTCCATTGGACCGCGGTCGCAATCGATCGCCTCGCCGCAGTCCGCAAAGTTACCGCCGCCAACCTCCTGCTGCCGCCCGGAATTCGCGATCAGGTGGATGTGCTGCGCCACGTCGGTCGAGACCGCGTCGTCCAGCTTTTTGTTGTACAGCAAGTTGCCCGACGAGCCCCGGTCGCGGCACGCCGGAATCAAGTCCACCCCCAGCCCCTTGCACTGCACCTGCATCGAAACCTCGCGCGTCCGCGGCCGCAGGTTGCGGTCGCTCAGAAACTCGAACAGGCTCCAGAAAACTTTCTTCATGTCCATGTTCGGCACCGGGCTCAGCGCGATCAGCACATCCACGTGCGAAGACAGCGTGATGGCGGTATTTTTCGCGTAAGCCCCCGACAGCGTGATCCCCAGCAGATATTCCTTCCCCCACTGCTTGAGCAGGGGAATAATCTCGTCGGCCGCCCGGTGCGCCGGCGACCCGGTATCGGCATCGACGTGATATTTCTCGACAATGGACGCAGCGTATTGCTCGACCGTAGGCATAGTCGAGGCCGTGCCTCTAACCTTCTATCGGCAAATCGGCGCGAGAGTTGAGTCGGGCAAAAATCGGTTCGTGGCCGCGATGCCTGGTGCTGGCCGCTCGCCGGCGTCGCCCGCGAGTATTCTATGGACTTGCTGTCCGCGGACAATGTCATGAAGATTGTGCCGGTGATCAGGTCGAGCGATTTGCAACGATCATTACATTTCTACACCGAAGTTCTCGACTTCGAGCGCAAGTGGCCTGGACAGGAAGACCGGATGATGGCCAACGGAGTCATTGACCTCGTTCGTGATGGGGCTGAGCTACAGCTTTCGCGTCATTCCGGAGACGGCGTCTTCGGCTCCGTCAACC
>NZ_DATCTO010000082.1 GCF_036567905.1 Candidatus Binatus sp. | reverse complement strand
CGCCGGCGCCGCACCGGCAGCCGGCGTCGCGGCGGGCGCGGGCAGCAGCTTGGCGTCGAGTGCTCGCACCTCGGCGAACTCCGCGTCGGCTTCGGTCGCGCGAGCCGGCTCCGTTGCCAGCAGATTCGCCAGCGCCAGGTGGGCCTTTGCGTCCTTAGGGCTGAGTCCGATTGCGGTGCGGATTTGATCTTCCGCCTCGGCGGTCTTGCCTTCCTTTCCGAGCACCTCGCCCAGATCGAGATGGTAGTTGGGCCGGTCCGGCTCCAGCGCTACCGCGGCGCGGTACTGGTTTTCGGCCAGTCCGCGCTGGTTCTGATTGCTATAGAGGCTGCCGAGCGCGACATGGGTCGCCGCGTTTTTAGGATCGATCTCGAGGACCTTCATGAATTCAACTTGCGCGTCGGCCGGCTTGTGCTCGAATACGTACAGATTTCCGAGCGCGATATGGGTGCGCGGATCGTTTGGCGCGACCTTCACCGCCTCCTGGTAAGCCTGTTCCGCGTCGGCGAGCTTGGTCGCCTGCATATCCGTGTCGCCCTCGGCAAGAAAATCCTCCGCGGTTTTGTGATGGCATCCCGCCCCGATCAGGATCATCGCGCCGGCCACGATCGTCGCCCCGGTCCAGGTGAGTAAGCTTCGGTTCCTGTTCATCGCTGAGGTTCCTCCAAGACAAGCGCGCCTTCCGATTGTACACTGATTGGACCAGCGACGGGGAAAATCTACCCATTAATAATGTTGAAGGGAGCACGGAAACACTGTCAAGCACTCCAGCGCCCGTCGCGATTCCCGTTGGATGCGCGAGCCGGTTAGGTTATAAGGATACGCCGTGCGCTTTATTCTGATCGCAGCCAAGCAACTCGAATTCGCCAAGACCCGGCTCGCGCCGGTGCTGCCACCCGGCGAGCGCCGTGCGTTGGCCGAAGCGATGTTTCGCGACGTGCTGGCGGCCTCGCTCGGCGCCGCCGTCGCCGACCACGTCGCCGTGGTGACGTCGGACCCGGGCCTGCTCGCGCTGGCGCGCGCTGCCGGTGCGCTCACCATCGACGAGGAATTTCCGCGCGGGCTCAACGCCGCCGTCGGACTTGCCACCTCCGCGCTGATTGCCGATGGTGCGCGAACAGTTTGCACGGTGCTGTCCGACATCCCATTGATCGCGGCCGAAGATATAGACGCAGTGTTTGCCGCGATGCCCCCCGAACGCGGCGTGGTGCTGGTTCCCTCGCGGGACTTCTCCGGCACCAACATCATTTGCCGCTCACCCGCCGGCGCCGTGCCCACTCGATTCGGTCGAATGAGCCTGGTGCGGCATCTGGACGATTGCCGCAGCTCCGGCGTTGCGGCTAAAGTGCTGCGGCTTGCGCGGCCCGCGCTGGACCTCGACGTGATCGCGGACCTCGCCGAGTTCGAGCGCGCCGGGTCCGGCACGCATACTCAAAACCAGTTGGCCCGGCTCGGGATTGCGCGTCACTAAAAATTGAAAAACGGACTGATGGCGATCGTGGAAATGACTGGGCGGCTTGGCGCGCTGGTGATTGACGGCGTTATCCGCCTCGGCGCGTTCGTGCTTTTTTTGCTGACCGCAATGCTTTATGTCCTCATCCCGCCGTTCAAGCCGCGGCTGTGGATTCGGCAGATACGCATCATCGGCGCCGACTCGTTGTTTCTCGTCATTCTAATCGGCGGCTTCACCGGGATGGTGCTGGGTCTGCAGGGCTACAACACGCTGCGCCGCTTCGGCTCCGACGGCGCGCTGGGCACGGTCGTCGCCCTGGTTCTGGTGCGTGAGCTTGGACCCGTTCTGGCCGCGCTGATGATCGCGGCGCGCGCCGGTTCCGCGATGGCGGCGGAGCTCGGCTCGATGCAATCCACCGAACAGATCGACGCGCTCACCGTGATGGCGATCAACCCGGTCCAGTACCTGGTCTCGCCGCGCGTGCTCGCAGGCGTGATCAGTTTCCCCTTGCTGACCTCGGTCTTCGACGTGGTGGGAATCTTCGGCGGCTACATGGTCGGCGTCGGTTTGATGGGCGCGCCGTCGGGTGCGTACTTCAACGGTATCGCCGCCAACATGGACGGCCACGACATCATGACCGGCATCTACAAGGCCCTGGTCTTCGGCGTGGTCGTAACCTGGGTCTGTTGCTACAAGGGATATCACGCCGAACGGATGGCGACCGGGGTCAGCCGCGCCACCACCGAAGCCGTGGTGTTGTCCAGCGCCCTGATTCTTGCGTTCGACTATTTTCTTACGTCTATACTCTTGTGATAACGCGGTAGCGATCGACGATCCATGAGCCAAACTGAAATCAACCATGGCGACGGCAATGCGCAGAACGTTCGCCACCCGGCCAGCGCCGGCAATGCAATCGAAGTGCGCGACCTTCGCCGCCGCTTCGGCCGCCAGCAGGTCCTCGACGGCGTTACGCTCGACTTTCCCGCCGGCCAGATCACGACCATCGTCGGCCCCAGCGGATCCGGCAAGACCGTTCTGCTCAAGCATATCAACCTGCTGCTGCGGCCCGACTCGGGCACGATTGTGATCGACAACGTCGAAGTGACAAAGCTCGGCGCGACCGGCCTGGACGCGGTGCGCGAAAAATTCGGGATGCTCTTTCAGGCCGGCGCACTGTTCGACTCGATGTCGATATTCGACAACGTCGCGTTCCCGCTGGTCGAGAAAACCAGGCTCACTCGCGCCGAGATCGCCGAGCACGTGCATGAAACGCTCAAAGCGGTCGGGCTGGAAGGGATGGAAGCCAAGTTTCCCTCCCAGATGAGCGGCGGGATGCAAAAACGCGCCGCGCTCGCGCGCGCACTGGTGCGGCGCCCGAAAATCCTCATGCTCGACGAGCCGACCACCGGCCTCGATCCGTCGCGGACCGGCGCGATTCACGAACTTATCCGGCGCACGCAGGAGAATTTTCAGCTGACCGCCGTGATGGTCAGTCATGACGTGCCGGCGGTCTTCCAGGTTTCCGACCGCGTCGCTTTTCTCCATAATGGCCGCACTCATCTCAACGGCACGGTGGCCCAGGTGATGGCGGCCGACGACGACGTCTTCAAACGGTTTCTGGCGGGCAAAGCATCCGGCGAGGAGAATGAAACAGCCCTTGCGGGCTGAAACCAAGACCTATGTACGCAACTCGAACCACGCAGCTTATCGTCGGCATTTTCGCGATTCTCGGGATGATCGCGCTGGCGATTTTGTCGCTGTCGCTGGGTAAACTCACCCTGCTGCCCAAGGCCGGGTACACGCTCTACGCAAGTTTCGATAATATCTCGGGATTGAAGCCCGGAGATCAGATTCAGCTCGACGGCGTGCAGATCGGCAAAGTTGTGCAGATCGGGCTCAAGGACATGCGCGCTCGAGTTGCAATGCGAATCGACGACGGCGTGGAGATCGACGCGGACGCGATCGCGGCGGTCAAGACCAGCGGAATAATCGGCGACAAGTATATGTCTATCGCGCTCGGCCCCAGCGACCGTATCCTCAAAGATGGCGACACGATTCGGCAAACCCAGTCGGCGTTTGTGCTCGAGGATGCGATTGGCCAGTTGATCAACAACAGCGGCAGCGGCGGCGACTCTGCGAAGGATAAATCCTCAAACTCGGACAAGGGCCAGAAGCCTGGAAAATCGGAGAAATAATCTGGTGAAATATACGATGACGCCAACTTCCATCCAGCGAATCCTGTCGCGGCGCGCGATCGCGATGCTCGCGCTGACGGCCGCGCTCGTCGTCAGCCTTGCACCGTCGCGCTTTCTGTCGCCCGCCTGGGCCGACGATCCGATGTCCGTCGTTAAGACCACCGTCAACCAGGCGCTGGAGGTGCTCCGCGACAATCAAACTCCGCTGGCCCAGCGCCAGGACAAGCTTCGCCAAATCGTGTCCACAACCTTCGATTTCACCGAGATGGCGAAGTCAGCCCTCGGCTACCATTGGAAGCAGATCACCCCCGATCAGCAGCAGGAGTTCACCAAAGCGTTCGTCGCTTTCATCGAGGATTCTTACTTGAGCAAGGTTAACGACTACCGCGGTCAGAAAGTCGCCTTCCTCAGGGTGACGACCGACGGGCCCCAGTATGCGGAGGTCAACACCGATATTGTGGAGCCGGAGGGCAAGGACCCGATCCATTTGAACTACCGCCTCGTGCAGGAGGGCGCTACCTGGAAAATCTACGATGTGACCGTGGACGCGATCAGCATCATCGCGAATTACCGCAACCAGTTTAATCGCGTGATGAACAATCAGGGCTACGCCACCCTGATTAGCGACTTAAAGAGTAAACAGGCCGCCCTTGCGGCAAGTCTCGCCAACCACTAACAGGTATGGATTCCTTGAGTCTGGAAAGGTACCCTCTTAACGAAGATTTTAGGGCGACACCGCCATGGAGAGGCAAATGACATCTGGTCCGAAACAAATCGAAAGGACAGGCGCGCGCTGGATGATGCTCGCATCGTTCCTGCTCGCGGTCGTTTCGTTTGCGACCCCGGCTCTGAGCCAGGGCGCCGCTCCGATGTCGCAGAGCCCGGCCGCCCAATCGGCGGCCAATCCGTCGACTCAGCCGCCGGGCGAGAACAATCAGGGCGGCTATGCCGATCCGATGTCGGGCTTCAATGAGCCGATGTTCACCTTCAACCTCAAGCTCGACGATTGGGTGCTGCGCCCGGTAGCCAGCGGATACGCCACCATAACGCCGCAGCCAGTGCGTGAGAGCGTGGACAGATTCTTTGACAACGTCCGGGTCATCCCGCGTTTCGCCAACAACCTGCTTCAGCTCAAGCTGGCCGAGGCCGGCGGCGAAGTCGCCCGCTTTGGAATCAACACGACGATCGGATTGGTCGGCTTCTTCGATCCCGCCGACGAATTGTTCGGGCTCAAGAAGCATCCCAATGATTTCGGTCTCACCATTCGCTACTACGACATTCCGACCGGTCCGTACCTGATGCTGCCGTTTTTTGGACCTTCGACGATTGGCGACACGGTCGGCCTGGCCGCCGACGGTGCGATGGATCCGATCAGCTACTTCGTTCCGTTGTGGGTGGCGTTCACGGTGGCCACCGGCGAGGGCGCGGTTGAAGCGGTGAACTATCGCTCGCTGCATCTGAACCAGTTCGAGGAAGCCGATCGCTATGCGATCGATCTCTACGGCGCGGTTCAGGACGCCTACCTGCAGACGCGCGATCATGACGTCAAGAAGCTCCACGAGGAACGGTGGTAAGCTGCTCCGAATTCGTTAGTTAAATCGAAAAGTAATTTGACGATTGGCGCGCTGCGGGACCGAGG
>NZ_DATCTO010000081.1 GCF_036567905.1 Candidatus Binatus sp. | reverse complement strand
GGCCCCTGCCAACTGCTTAATACTGCGCTGCCGTCGCCACGGCCCCCTGCCCATTGCTTTACCAGACGCGGGTTGTGCGGATGAAGAGGAATTGCGAGGTCCGCGGAGAACATCTGGTTGCGCCGATGCGCCGGTGCTGGTTGACTCTGACCAAGGGCCGACTTAAGCTCGGTGGGCTAATCAGCGGATGGACGGAGGACTATGGAAATTCGGGTCGAAGGCTCCCTTGATCAGGCGATGCGAGTACTCAAACGCAAGCTGGCCAAGGAGGGTGTATTCAAGGAGATGAAGAAGCGGGCTTTTTACGAGAAGCCCAGCGTCCGCCGCAAGCGCAAGCGTTCCGAGGCCCAGCGCCGCCGCCGTAAGGAACAGCGCCGCCGTCGCGCGTCCGCTATGTAATTTTTTCAGTGAATCCGGTTTTGCGCTAATAGTCAGGCGAAAATTCCCCTTCCTGTACGCGACGTAGCTACGCTGGTAGAGGACGCCAAGTGAAGATCACCTGGCGGCCCGCGACGTAGCAATCCAAATCATAATGAGGCAGGCCGCCTGCGGTCCGGTGGAGGCGAAAATTCTCGACCGCCCGATGCAGCGCGTCGGGGGTCAGCGCCCCATCCACGCACTTGCCCTCGAGTTGCTGCGCGCGCACCTCGGCGCCCAGGTGGACGGGGAGGCATCGGCTCCCGCAATGCTGATCGAGAGGACCAGCGCCCACGCACGAGCATCGCAGGCATAACACGACGGGTCCGCGGTCGTCGCTGGGCGCGGCGAAGAACTCGCGCTCGAGGCGATCCAGCCCCATCGCGCATTCACACCATGCTTCGCGCGCGCGCTCGGTGGAAAAGCGCCGAATCGCCCGAGCCAGCTCGCGCATCAAAGTTTCATTTGAGCGCGGTTCCAGCGCGACGATCGAGTCGTCCTCGACACGCATCGAGGACCCCAGTTGCTCGGCCAGGAAATGGCGCAGATTGATCGGCAGGCGGCTGCCGAGCTGCAAACGCTGCATCTTCCACGCCGACGCCTCGACTTGCGCGCTACGCGCCAGGCGTGAAACCGCCCGCGGGCTGCCGAATGCCGACAATGATTGCAGACGCTCCAACGGCGACGGCGCGCCGCAGGCAAATCGCGATGCGTGCGCGCGTCGATGAACCAGGCGTCCGTTTCGCACAACTCAACCTCCCAGGGCTTCGAGTTCCGGTCGGCGTGCCGCGGTCGAGGGCGTGCGAACGCACGTGCATCGGCGCGCGGCCTTACCGCCGGACACCATCAGGGACCGTCGGACAGATATTTCAAATTTCGAATTGGAACTGCGAGTGATGGGTGAGAAATCGATTCGGGAAATGCCGGAAATGCGTCGTATAGCCGCTGCGTCGCGCCAACAACTCCAGCCGCTGCGCCCGAGGGCGCCGACTTCAGGGCTCCGAGATCGAAAAGCGCCAAAACAAACTTGCGCCATGCGCACCGGCTCTTTTCATCGGACCATCAGCCCGCTCAGCATCCGCAACGCCCGCCCGCCTGCCCACGCCACTTCTCAATCCAAGCAGCGGCTCGATGGATATGCGCGCGTCGACTCGGTGGTCAGATCCTCCGACTTGGCCGATGCGATCCGCGCGACGTTTTCAGGCCATCAAAAGTAACGATCAATACAACCGGCATCTTAACTAGCGCGCGTGCCGTGGCCGGGCAATATTGAACGATCGATTAATATCCGGTTCGAAACTTGACAAGCGATGGCCCCCGTGTCCTTTTTCACGCGCGATCCGAACGCGCCACAGCCGCAAAATGAGGCGCGCTGATGAGGCTGCGTCAGGAAACCGAAACCGCAGGGGCCAGCCCCTGCGGTTTCGCACGTCGGCCTTGCGATTTTTTTAGTGGTTCGCTTCGGCCGGCAGATTGCGCGTGTCACGCTTGAGGAACAGGAACGTCGGCACCAGCACCAGCATCAGCACGCACAGCATTCGGTAGATGTCGTTGAACGACAGCATCATCGCCTGCCGCTGCACCATCCCGTAGAGCATCATCATGCCGTGCTTGTGTCCCATCGCGAATTCATGACCCAGGTTGAGGCCGCCGGGCATCTGCATATGCGGGAGCGTGAAGACCGTGATGTGCTCGACGAGATAGCTCTGATTGACCTGCTGGCGGTGAATCAGCAGCGTCGTCAGGTACGACGTACCGATCGCGGCGCCCAGGTTGCGCGTGACTGAATAGAGACTCGCCGCGCGCCCCATCTTGAACTTCTCCATCGAGCTGAGCGCCGCCGCCGACAAGCCCGGGAATATCAAGCCGGTGCCCAACCCCTGGACCACGGTGGGCCACACGATTCGCCGCACGTCCGAGGCGAGATTAAGCCCCGCCATCTCCCACATCGCGAATGCGACCAGGGCAAAGCCGATGCCGACCAGCGGCCGGATGTCACCGCCGCGGCGCGCGATCGTGCCCAGCACGATCATCGAGAACATCGTGCCGAAACCGCGCGGCGCCATCACCAGCCCGGCGCGCGAGGCGGTGTAACCGAGCGTCTCCTGCAGAAACACGGGGTTGAGGATCGCGGTGCCGTAGAGGGTGAAGGTCAGAAAAATTATCAGGGTGACCGGCAGCGTGAAGCTCATGTTCTCCAGAATCGAGAGATCGACGACCGGGTCTTCGGTGTGCAGCTCATGATAGATCAGCACCGCGAGCGAGATGAGCGCGGCGGCCGTGCAGTAAACCACCCAATCGCTGTGGAACCAGTCGGCGCGCTCGCCGCGATCGAGCACGATTTCGCCCAGCCCGAGCGTGACGAACAGGCAGGTGATGCCGAGCAGATCGATGCGCCCGCGCCGCAGGTTGCGCATGTACGGCGGGTCATCGACGAATCGATACACCATGAACGCGGCCAGCGTGCCGATCGGCACGTTGATATAGAAGTTCCAGCGCCAGGTCCACGCGTCGGTGATATAGCCGCCGATCGTCGGGCCCATGATCGGCGCGACCATCATTCCGATTCCCCACACCGCCATCGCCATCGCCTGCTCGCGCGGTGGAAACGTCTCCATCAGGATCGCCTGCGACAGCGGCATCATCGCCGCGCCCGCCGCACCCTGCATCAGGCGGAAAAAAACAATCTGGTTGAGCGATTGCGCCACGCCGCACAGCGCCGACGACACGATAAACATCGCGATCGACGCCACGAAGTAGCGCTTGCGCCCGAAGCGCTCGGCGATCCACCCGGTCATCGGGATCATGATTCCCGCGGCGACCAGGTACGACGTCACCACCCACGCGATTTCGTCCACGCTCGCCGAGAAGCTGCCCTGCATGTGCGGGAGAGAGACGTTGACGATCGAGCTGTCGAGCACCTCGAGCACGGTGCCCAGCATGACGGAGAACGCGATTACCCACTTGCGCGTCGAGGAAAACTCATGGACCTCGTGCGTCGGTTGAACGAGCGGTTTGGGGGTCGCGGCCATTGAGGAAATCCCCGCCTAAGCTACAAATCGGGCGGGATGGATGCAAAAGACCGCAACCCGCAATGCGGTCATCGAGCTCGGCCGCAAGCGCAGAATCCAAAGGGAACGTGATTGAATGTGAAACCCGCGGTGGGTTTGCAGGGGTGACCCCTTCACCCAGTATTAAGGCCGCCCGCCGTTGGCGGGCGCGG